>JADLER010000095.1 GCA_020846025.1 Bacteroidia bacterium
AGGAGGAAAAGATGGTATGGATTGTAGTTTATTAGTTTTTAATAAAGATAAGACCAAACTACAAATAGCAGCTGCCAATAATCCTGCGTGGATAGTGCGAACTGTAACTTCGGGAAAAGAAAACAATGTCAGTTCGAGCGCAATTACTAAGCCTGTCAGTTCGAGCGCAGTCGAGAACGACAACAACCACATCTCGACTTCGCTCGATGTGACAGTACGTACACATGAAGTTATCGAAATAAAACCCGATAAAATGCCCGTTGGTAAACACGATAAACAACACATTCCATTTACCTTACACGAGTATGATTTGCAAAAAGGCGATGTTGTTTACACCTTAACCGATGGCTTCCCCGACCAATTTGGCGGAGAAAAAGGCAAAAAATTTATGAGTAAAAACCTACGCGAATTGCTTACTGCCAATGCACACTTACCAATGCACGAACAAAAACAATTACTCGAAACTACATTTACCAATTGGAAAAAAGATGTAGAACAAGTAGATGATGTAACCGTGATTGGGGTGAGGATATAACTACAAAGACACGGAACTTGCATTGAAAAAATAATGAACGAAAAAATTTCCATACGATTTTTTAATGACCACAAAAAAAAGGGAAGCACACACAGGGTTAATAAACAAAATTCTGCACCTCGGGGCCTGACTGAAAATTTTGATTTTTAGTGTAAAAATTCATTAAAGAGGCATTAAACTTTCTGACATACATACTAAACTTTTTTATAGCATAACCATTCTGATAAAACGGAAAAGGATTATGTAATTGAATAAAAAAACGGTTCTTTACTATAATGGCTACATCCTTTGAGGCAGTGCCGTTTTCTTTAGCAGTAGATGCCTTGGAAAGTGGCACAAAACCTAAGGAGGAATTATACACACTCCCTTGTTCGGCTATTAAATAAAATGATGAGTTACAAACTATACTTGATGATTGCACTAAATTACTATCTAAAAATATTCCCGTTAATTTTTGCTGTTTAACCGAATCGGAATAAGTAGAGTAGAAAAAATAAACAGGGCAAAAAGTAAATTCTTTTAAATAGGCTCTCACAATTGCTTTATTATTTAAAAAAGTTTCGCGCTCTACCTGTGTTGCTAAATCTATATTTCCTGCTTGCTTTAATCGTTGTATGGCATTTGCATTAGTTTTAAGGCGCACTAATAGTGCACCATTTTTTAAAGCAACTATTTGTGCTTTAGCAACAGGCCCTGATAATTTTGAAAAATGAATATATGAAGAATCTGTTTTATAATTATCTACCGCAGGACTTACAGCTAAATTTGCTTGCGAGAAACAAGTAAGATAAATACCTAAAAACAGAATAGCGTATAGCTTATTTAATTTCTGAACCATTATTAAATCCAGTTTTAGTAGGACTAATAAAACTTAACTCTCCCGCACTATTCGATGCCATCAAAATCATACCCTGACTTTCAATACCCTTAATTTTTCGAGGAGCTAAATTCACCAAAATACTTACTTGTTGTCCAATAATCGCTTCGGGTTTATACCACTCGGCTATACCGCTTACCACCGTACGTACATCTATTCCTGTATCAATTTTTAATTTTAATAATTTATCTGTTTTAGGTACACGCTCAGCTTCTAAGATAGTTCCAGTACGAATATCCATTTTACTAAAGTCATCAAAACTTGTTTCTGCTTTGGCTGGTGTAATACTCACTGTAGAAGTTAAGTTTAATTTTTTACTAGTCTCTAGCTTATCAATCTGTGCTTGTATCTCAGTATCTTCAATTTTAGCAAACAATAATTCTTCTTTATTGATTTTATGTTCAGCCGCCATGTTATTGGTTTGTTTAGCTGCATGCCATTTTAATGTTGGCATATTAAGCATTGTAAATAATTTGGCAGATGTAAATGGAATAAATGGCTCGCAAACGATGGCTAAATTACAAGTAATTTGCAAAGCAATATTCATAATGGTTTTTACACGTTGCTCATCCGTTTTAATTAATTTCCAAGGTTCAGTATCCGCTAAATACTTATTACCCAATCGGGCAAGATTCATCATTTCAGATAGAGCCTCTCTAAATTTGAATTGTTCTAAAGAGGTGGCTATCTTATCTGGAAAAGTAGCCAATTGCTCAAGAATTAATAAATCGTCTTTAGTATAAGTATCTGAGGCAGGAACATGACCGTTATAATATTTATGTGTAAGCACTAAGGTACGATTTACAAAATTTCCTAAAATTGCTACTAACTCACTATTATTTTTGGTTTGAAAATCAGCCCAAGTAAAATCGTTGTCTTTTGTTTCAGGAGCATTAGAACACAAGGTATAACGTAAAACATCTTGCTTATCTTTAAAATCAATCAAATACTCATGCAACCACACTGCCCAATTTCGAGAGGTGGAAATTTTATCCCCTTCTAAATTTAAAAATTCATTAGCAGGCACATTATCTGCTAAAATAAAATCGCCATGCTCCATAAGCATCGCTGGAAAAATAATACAATGAAATACAATGTTATCTTTTCCTATAAAATGAATTAAACGAGTTTCTTTATCTTTCCAATATTTTTCCCAATCGTTGGGTCTTAAATCTTTTGTTGCCGAAATGTATCCAATTGGTGCATCAAACCACACATACAATACTTTACCTTCGGCATCTTTCACTGGCACTGGTACTCCCCAATCTAAATCTCTTGTCATAGCACGAGGTTGTAATCCATCGCCACTATCAAGCCAGCTTTTGCATTGTCCAAATACATTGCTTTTCCAATCTTTATGTTCGTCTAAGTAAGCCTGAATTTTTGGTTGCAGTTTATCTAATGGCAAAAACCAATTTTTTGTTTTCTTTAAAACAGGCTTGCTTCCGCTTAATGTTGATTTTGGTTCTATTAATTCTGTAGCACTCAAGGTACTGCCACATTTCTCGCATTGATCTCCATAAGCAACTGGATTCGCGCACTTAGGGCAAGTTCCGGTAATATAACGGTCGGCTAAAAATTGTTTTGCTTCTTCATCATAATATTGTTCTGTAACTTCTTCGGTAAATACACCTTTATTATACAACACTTTAAAAAAATCGGAAGCAGTTTGGTGATGTGTTTTGCTCGATGTACGAGAATAGATATCAAAAGAGATACCAAATTCCTTAAACGCATCGCCCATAATTTTATGGTATTTATTTACCACGTCTTGTGGGGTAACACCTTCTTTTTTAGCTTTAATGGTAATGGGTACACCATGTTCATCACTACCACAAATAAATAAAATATCTTCCCCTTTACTTCGTTTATATCTTACATAAATATCTGATGGTAAATAACAGCCTGCTAAATGCCCAATATGAACGGGACCATTAGCATACGGTAAGGCAGAAGTAACAAGAGTGCGTTTATAATTAGTTGGCATAGCGTTGGTTATATGACTAAAATGCTGTAAAATTGTGTAAAGATAACATTTAACTTTATTCATTAAAAATCAAAAAATTAATGGCTTTACACAAAAAAGAAGTTTGGAAACCTATTCCTTCCATAAAATCTAATGGCAGTAAACGATATGCTGTTTCTTCGAAGGGCAGATTAGCTACTTACGAAAAAGATATAAAAGCACTTTATATCTTAAAAACACATCTAAATAGCGGATTACCTATGGTAACCATTCATCTTGGCAAAGCTTCTAAAGCACTTTTTTGTCATAAAGCTGTAGCACTTACTTTTTTAAAGAAACCAAGTGCCAAGCATCATCGAATTATTCATATTGATTATAACAAAGAGAATAATCAGGTGTCTAATTTAAAATGGGTAACTTTAGCGCAGTACTACGAACATTTTAAAAATAATCCCAATGTCATTAAAGCCAATGCCCGAAAAGTTTATAAAGGGGAATCGGCTCGTAAACTCAACGAGAAAAAAGTTACACAACTAAAAAAAGAAATTTGGAATCCTAATCGCAAACTCACCTTAAAAAAACTAGCCGACAAATACCAAATTGCGGAAATGAATTTATACCGAATTAAAAATGGGGAATTATGGTTTCATATTCATGTAGATGGCGAACCCATTCATCCAAAATATAAAAAGCAATTACAAAACATCGAGTATCATCAGCGATTAGAAAAAAAACAAAAAACAAAGCCATCTAAAAAAATTAGTACAAACTCCGTAAAACGAAAGAAAAAATGATTTATCCGCCATTTTTAAATAAGGGCGATAAAGTTGCCATTATTGCTACTGCTCGTAAAATAACACCCGAGGAGATTTATCCCGCTGCTTCATTATTAAAAAAAAGTGGTTTAGAAGTACTATTGGGTAAAAATTTATTTGCCACACATCATCTATATGCTGGTACCGATGTACAACGTGCCGATGACTTACAATGGGCATTGAATCATAAAGAAATTAAAGCTATTATTATCGCGCGTGGTGGTTATGGTACCGTAAGATTAATGGAAAGTGTTGATTTTACTCAGTTTAAACAGTATCCTAAATGGTTGGTTGGTTATAGCGACGTAACTGTGTTACACAGTGCTATTCATAATATTGGCATTATGACATTACACGCCACTATGCCCATTAATTTTACTAAAAACACTAAAGCCACTAAAAGTTTAATCAATGCTTTGTTTGGAAAACATCAACGTGTGGATGTAGAAGAACATCACATGAATATAACTGGAAAAGCCACAGCACCATTAGTTGGAGGTAATCTTTCGTTATTATACGCACTCAGTGGAACACCTTTTGATATAGACACTAGAGATAAAATATTGTTTATTGAAGATTTAGATGAATATTTATACCACCTTGACAGAATGATGATGCAGCTTAAACTTTCTGGAAAGTTAAGTTGTTTAAAAGGTTTATTAGTTGGTGGAATGACTGACATGAGAGATAACCCTATTCCATTTGGCAAGCTACCCGAAGAAATTATTTTAGATGCTGTAAAAGATTACAACTATCCTGTATGTTTTGATGTACCAGCAGGGCATATTAGCGAAAATATAGCCTTGTATTTGGGTGGTAAAATTGAACTAAAAGTAAAAGAGAGTTCGGCAAGTATTCAATTCTTATAACAAAGTATGTATTGTAAAACCAACGATAACTTAAATATATATTATGAAATACATGGTAATGAGCAGGCCTTAAAAACCATTGTATTTTTAAATGGTTTATCGCAAACTACTTTAGCATGGGTATTAACTGTTCCATATTTTAAAGAGCAGTATAAGATTATACTTATTGATTTTATTTTTCAAGGAAAAAGTGATAAAACGGGTGAGTGGCGTAACTTCAATCAACATGCTCAAGATGTCATCACAATTCTTAACCATTTAAAAATTGATAGGGTTATTATAGCAGGTTTATCATACGGTAGTTTAGTGGCACAACACCTAGCTGTTCATTTCCCTCAACGCCTCTCACACTTAATCTTAATGGCTACCTTTGCACACAAAACACCCTATTACGAAGCCATTGAGTTATCGTGGTGGCGGGCACTAGAGTTTGGAGGCTATCCATTGATGTTAGATATTATGTTGCCATCCGTATTAAGCGAACAATATTTTACAAATCCGCTTATTCCTATTGAGATGATGAAACAAGCGCGTCAAGAATTAAATGAAGATAAACAAGCTCTTTTTAAATTAATGCATGCTACAAAAGAAAGAGGAGATTATAGAAGCGAATTAAAAAAAATAAAAACACCCACTTTAGTTATTCAAGGCGAAAAAGATGCGCTATTTCCTACGCACATGGCTAAAGAAGTAACTCAAGCCATTAGCGGCGCTCGGTTAGAAATTATACCATTTGCAGGGCACACCCTCAATTTAGAAGCCGTGCCAGCCATGAGCCAACTTATTGTAAACTTTACTTGAAATATATCCTCATTTTAAGCGATAGTTGCTTAAAAAAATCGTAATTTTGAATAGCCATTTTATGCACCATTACTTTTAAGAAATGGCTACAAACAGTAAGAACTAAAATCTTTAATTAACATGGAACATATCTGGATTTACACACTAAGCAAAGAGCTAAACAAAGAACAGCTTACAGAGTTTAAAGCAATGTGTCAGAGTTTTGTGGAGGACTGGAAGGCGCACGAAGTAAGCCTTGTTGCCTCTTATGATTTGTACCAAGATAGAATTTTAATTTTTAAAGTAGATGAAAGTAATTATGAGGCAAGTGGCTGCAGCTTAGATAGCAAAACTCGCTTTGTAAAACACCTAGAGCAAAAATTTGATATTGAATTATTAAACCGATTATTGGTTGGATACTTAGATGAAGCGAATAATCTACATATTGTAAAACACACTCAAATTCCTGAGTTATTGGCAAATCAAAGCATTCATCCAAATACCCTGGTACTAAATAATTCCATCACCTTTGCTTCTGAATTAGAGTCGAATTGGAAAGTGCCTTTATCAAGCACTTGGCTTTCAAAATTTTTAGTAGCTAAGTCGGCTTAGATTGATGTACTTATTCTAATTAATTATGTTTACAATAGATACACACACACACATTATACCCAAACATATTCCTGATTTTACTAAAAAATTTGGATACGGTCAATTCATTCAACTACATCATCATGTTGAAGGCAAAGCATGGATGATGCAAGGAGAAAAAAAATTTAGAGAAATTGAAGAAAATTGTTGGAACCCAGAGGTAAGAATAAAGGACATGTCTAAACACCAAATTGATATGCAAGTTATTTGCACTATTCCGGTGATGTTTAGTTATGACGCCAAACCAAAAGATGGATTAGAAATTTCTCAGTTTTTAAATGACGACATTGCTCAAATTATAAAACAATATCCTGATAAATTTATTGGTTTAGCCACTGTGCCCATGCAGGATGTAGCACTTGCTGTACAAGAATTAGAAAGAAGCATGAAGTTGGGTTTTAGGGGTGTTCAAATTGGGAGCAACGTCAACAATATTAATTTAAGCGACCCACAATTCTTTAAATTTTGGGAAGCCTGCGAAAAATTAAACGCTTCTGTTTTAATTCATCCTTGGCAAATGATGGGACAAGAACACATAACAAAATATTGGCTGCCTTGGCTAGTTGGTATGCCTGCAGAAATTAGTCGTGCTATTTGCTCCATGATTTTTGGTGGTGTGTTCGAGAAATTTCCAAAACTTAAAGTATGCTTTGCTCATGGTGGCGGTTCGTTCTTACCTACCATTAGCCGAATAGAACACGGTTGGGAATGCCGCCCAGATTTAGTAGCTATTGATAACGAATTTAATCCTAAAAAGTATTTAGGTAAATTTTGGGTGGATTCTCATGTGTGCGACCATAAAATGCTACAATATATTATTGATTTAATAGGAGCTGATAAAATTATGCAAGGTTCTGATTATCCTTTCCCTCTTGGTGAGGCAGTTCCTGGAACGTTAGTAAGAGAAGCGCCTTTATCTAATGACACCAAACAAGTTATATTAGGAACAGCCGCCAAGTCTTGGCTCTCTATTTAGATTTTGAATACTGCAACATGACGCATTTTTCTGACCACCAACTGCAAATGCTTACCTCAGCGGAGGGAAAAACACTAAAAAAAGTGATGATTTATTTTTGGGTAAATCGTTTAAACCCCAATGCACAAATTGATTTAATTGATAATGTGGAGCTAGTGTTTACAGACGATAGCTCCTTAGTAATTACTTGTAATGATGAAAGCACAGGTATAGACATTTTAAGTAACTATAATTTTGAAGATGAAAAAAATCATTTAAAACAAGAGTTTGGCGGTAAAATTCAAATGATTCCAATTGATGCCTCTGCAACAAAAATGTGGGTTGATGTAATCAACACCACCATAGAGGCATTTGAGTTAAGCAGAGAAGATGAACAATTTTTAAATGATGCCCTCATCATTAACTTTGGAACCGAAAAACGTTCAATAGGAATAAGCCCAAATGATGGACTTATTATTGATTATTGGGAAGACCTCTAATTGACCCCGAAATAAGATTTTATTGATACTTTATGAGCCAAAAGTATCGTAAAAGAAGTTTCATCTATTACTTTCTTTTGTCTTGATACAAAAAAGTTACAAAAAAATCAAGGCGCAAAACCCAAAATATGTACTAGTTGGGTTTAATCTAAGATAGCAAATAAATTAATTACAAGCAATGCTAAGCAAGAGCTATAAATATAACCTTACTTTATAACGCCCAACTCTTTTCCTACCTTTTCAAAGGCGGCTAAGGCTTTATCTAAATTGGCTTGTGTGTGCCCCGCCGAAAGCTGCACACGAATACGTGCTTGGCCTTTGGCCACCACCGGATAAAAGAAACCAATGACATAAATACCTTCTTGCAATAATTTATCGGCAAATACTTGAGATAATTTGGCATCATAAAGCATCACCGGCACAATAGCCGAATCGCCTTCTTTAAACTCCAAACCTATTTGCTTTAATCCTTTTTTAAAGTAATTGATATTCCACTCTAGTTTATCACGTAATTCGGTTGTTTCGCTCAGCATATCAAACACGGCAATACTTGCACCCACAATACTTGGTGCTAACGAATTAGAAAATAAATAAGGGCGAGAACGCTGACGAAGTATTTCAATAATTTCTTTTTTACCAGTTGTAAATCCGCCCATGGCACCACCTAAGGCTTTGCCTAGTGTGCCTGTAATAATATCCACACGCTTCATCACATTTTTTAACTCAACAGTTCCTCTTCCTGTTTTACCAATAAAACCAGTAGCGTGGCTTTCATCAACCATTACAAGGGCATTATATTTTTCGGCTAAATCGCAAATCTTATCTAAAGGTGCCACAAAACCGTCCATACTAAAAACACCATCTGTTACAATAATGCGATAGCGTTGAGCTTGTGCTTTTTTAAGTTGCTCTTCTAAATCAGCCATGTCGCAATTTTTATAGCGGTAGCGTTGTGCTTTACATAATCTCACACCATCTATGATTGATGCATGGTTTAACTCATCAGAGATAACAGCGTCTTCTTCACCAAATAATGGTTCAAACACGCCACCGTTGGCATCAAATGCTGCAGCATACAAAATGGTATCTTCTTGTCCTAAAAAGGTGGCTATTTTTTGTTCTAATGTTTTATGAATATCCTGCGTTCCACAAATAAAACGTACCGATGACATTCCATAACCATGTGTATCTAATGCGTTTTTAGCACCAGCAATTACTTTAGGGTGAGAAGATAAGCCCAAATAATTATTAGCACAAAAAATTATTACCTCTTTACCATCACTTACTTTAACAGAAGCACCTTGCGGCGTGATGATAATGCGTTCTTTTTTAAATAAGCCATTTTGCTCTATTTCGTTTAATTGATCTTGAAGATGTTTTTGAAACTGCCCGTACATAATAAGTTGTTTTTAAGTTATACAAAGTAACTTAAAAGATTGGATTTTTAAAAACTAATTAAAGGCTATTTTTTACGACGAGCTATGAACCAATTATTTAGTAAATACTCGCGGTTATAGAGCATAGCTTGGTTGGTTTCTAAATCTATTAACTCAGCATTTGACTCTTGCAAGATGGCTTGTCCAGCGGCAGTGTCCCACTCCATAGTAGGTCCGAAACGCGGATATTCATCAGCCACACCTTCGGCAACCCAACACATTTTAATGCTACTACCTGTTGTTACAATTTCAACGTCATATTGCAGGGCCTTCAACTTTTCGATATGCTGATAAGTTTCTGTACTCATGTGCGAACGACTTGCCACCACCACATATTTTTTTCGAGTTTGTTCAATTGGTAATTTTTGTGACAATTGTATAAGTGCATCTAATGAAAAAGTATCTTCCGAAAAATTAATTTTCTCAAAAGATTGATTATCTATTTTATAGGCCCCAAGATGTTTGGCTGCAAAGTATAACTGCTTTAGTACAGGTGAATAAATAACACCTAAAGAAGGTAAATTATTTTCTACCAATGCAATATTTACTGTAAACTCTCCGTTACGTTTTACAAATTCCTTAGTACCATCTAAAGGATCCACAATCCATAAGGTTTTCCATTGTTTTCTCACTTCAAAACTATCATGTTTACCTTCTTCACTTAGAACAGGAAAAGCAAAGGGTTTTAAGATTTCTATGATTTTATCACTAGCACGTTTGTCGGCTAAGGTAAGCGGCGATTTATCCTCTTTATATTCTACCGAGAAATTAGTATGATACACATCTAAAATTTCTTTTCCTGCAGAAATTGAAGCAATAATAGCTTGTTGTAATAAATGAGAATAATTCATGCTACTAACTTAAGATATTATAAATTAAAAGCGAAGAAAAATAAGCTAATCCAGACATAAAGGCAAATTGAATAAGTGGCCATTTCCAATGTTTAGTCTCACGATACGTAGTAGCTAATGTACTCATACATTGCATTGCAAATACGTAAAACAACATTAACGACCAACATACTACCCATGAATATACAGGTTCTTGGGTTTGATACTTTTTTTCTGACAATAATTTTTCACGTAGAGTAGATGTATTATCAGCATCTCCCACACTATATATTGTAGCCATGGTTCCAACAAACACTTCGCGAGCTGCAAATGAAGTAATTAAAGCAATTCCAATTTTCCAATCGAAGCCAAGTGGTTTTATGATAGGTTCTATTTTTTGCCCTAAAATTCCTGCATAAGAGGTTTCGAGTTTTTGTGCATTAAAATCTATTTGTAAAGCTTGTTTAATACTATCGTTCGTTTCTTGATTTAAAGCCATTATTTCTTTTTGTTTAACTTCCTCAAATTGTGTTGAGCCATGTGAAGTTAAAAACCAAAGAACTATAGAAATAGCTAAGATGATTTTTCCAGCATCAAATAAAAATACTTTTACTTTATCAAACACCAGCATCATTACCGTTTGCCATTGTGGTTTTCGATATACAGGTAACTCCATAATAAAATAACTTTTCTCTTTAGCTTTTAGCACAAACTTAAATACTAAAGCAGCTAAAAGCGCCGACATAAAACCCAACAAATACATACCCATTAAAACCAAACCCTGATAGTTAAAAAAACGAGTAGTAGATTTTCCTACAAACATCATACTAATTAAAAGTGTGTAAACGGGCAAACGAGCCGAACAACTAACTAATGGCGTTACTAAAATAGTAATTAGCCTATCCTTTTGATTCATAATTGTTCGGGTGCTCATAATAGATGGTACAGCACAAGCCACACTACTTATCATAGGTATAACCGATTTACCATTTAAACCAAAGCGACGCATGATTTTATCTAAAATAAAACTGGCGCGTGCCATGTAACCAGTATCTTCTAGCACAGCAATAAAAAAGAACAGCAAAGCAATTTGAGGAATAAAAACAGCAATGCCACTAATACCAGCCAAAATTCCGTTTACAATTAAATCATTGAGTTTACCCGACGGAAGAACTCCTGAAACAGTGTTCATTATCCATACGAACCCTTCCTCAATCCACGTCATAGGATACTCGGCAATGTAAAAAATAAACTGAAATATTATAGCTAAGATGAATAAGAAGAACACAAAACCAAATATCTTGTGTGTAAAAAAGGCATCTAGTGTTTGAGAAATGCTTTTCTTTAATTGTTCAGGTTGCTTTACACACTTAGCAATAATGTAATTTATTTTTGAGAAACGTTGTAAATTATCATTTAACTCAAAGTCTTCTAAGGCTTTTATATCAGTTATAGTATCCGCTAATTGGACAGAGATAAAGTCAAAATAATTAGTAGTGTTAGGAAAAGAGGATTGTAATTTTTCGAAATGATAAAAAACCGTATGTGATATTTTAGCCTCTAAGATTAACGATTTAAGTTCATCAACACCTTGTTTTGTTCTTGAGTTTACAGATATTACAGGTATATCTAAGAGTTTAGATAAATCCTGATGATAAATAGAAATATGATTTTTTTCTGCCTCATCAATCATATTTAACGCCAATACACAAGGTATTTTTAAATCAATAATTTGAGTTGCTAACAACAAATGGCGTTTAAGATTAGATGCATCAGCAACAATTACTGCTACATCAATTTTATCTTCTTGACTAATCAGCGCCTGACAAGCTACTTTTTCATCTATTGATTTTGGAAATAAACTATACGTACCAGGTAAATCGGTTACAGTTGCCTTATACGAGTTTGTTGTAAAACTTCCGTAATGTTTATCTACGGTAACACCAGCGTAATTACCTGTTTTTTGAGAGAGACCAGTTAAGGCATTAAACAAAGTAGATTTTCCACTATTTGGATTCCCTACAAGTGCAATTGAAATATTTTTTAAAGAACTCACCTTATTATTACCCCTCCGCTGTTTTATCAATTACAACCGTAGAAGCTTCTTGTTTCCTAAGGCTGAGCTGATAGCCAGCTATTTCAATGGCTAATGGATCCCCCAATGGTGCAATATTGGTTAATTTTACGGTTTCACCAGGTAAACAACCCATTTCTACGAGTTTTAAAGACAAAAAACTATCTGTAAATGACTTAATAACAGCTGTTTGTCCTATTTTTAAAGTATCTAGCGTTTGCATTACTAAACCGTAAAGTTAGAAAAATTATAGAAAAATGACATACCTAAAATATGGTATAGAATCCTAAATAAGAGACAGAGAATAATACTAAATAAACTTCATACAGTTCTAATAAACTGTATGAACTACAAATCAATCATGGAATTAATTAGTGAGCATGCTCCTCTGCAGGGGCAGACGCTTCATGATCATGAGATGCATCGTGACCTTCTGAACATGAAGTTTCACATTTTTCACCTTCTTTGCAACATCCATGATGCTTATCGCAAGTGCTTACTATTAACAAGATAATAAATACAGTTACTAATGCTAAAATTAAAGGGACACGAAATGATACTTTTTTTGGTTCAGCTGAATGATTATCGTGATGAGCGCTCATACTTTAAATGGTTTAATTTTTTGTAAAAATAAATTATTTATTTATTAAACAAAACTATTGTTTTGAAAATTTTATGCTTTGTTGTTGGTTTGCAATCGATAAATTAAGAATGTACATCCCTCCGGCTAAATCAGAAATATCTATAGTATGTTTATTCACAATCTGAGTATTAGTATGTAGTACATTTTGCATAAGTATCTTTCCTTGTATATCCATAATTTGTATGTTTATTGGTTGATTATGTTGTTGTGTAATAATATGTAATTCATTATTTGAAGGATTAGGAAATATAGAAATAGCCAATAAATTCTTCTCTTCTTCATTTATCCCTACCCAGTAGCGTATTCTATCACGATAACGTGCTTGGGTAGGTACAAATCCTCCTGCAATTAGGTTGCCTGTTACTTCATAAAAAGGTATCTTTTCATTTAATGACAACCATTGATAACTTCGTACATAATTAGGGAAGCCAATCCTATCAAAGCCAGCAGGTAGCGCATTAATTCTAATAGTATCTGTTGAATATTGTGTTGTTACAACCCTTATACAAGAATCAGTACCATAAGGAGTGGTAATAGTTCCCCAACCATCAACTTCAGTAATTCTATATCCATGCTTTTTGTAATTAAAAGGCACAACCGTAAGTGTAGGTGTAGTAAAAAAGAATGTAGAAGAGTCTCTATTTAAGTATTGCAATGGAAATTGGTATAATTTATCTTCGTTAGATGTTGTGGCGGTGATGCCTAATGGAATTCCAGATATGGTTTGTCCTTGTCCAACGGCATTAAAAGAGCTTGTTCCATTTTTTTTATAAAAGCTATATATGTTTTTAAATGTAAGATTATAAGAGCCTAATGGAATAGCTGGAATTGGCAAAGAATCCATTGTTTTTTCACCATATTTTCCAAAGAAAAATAAAGAATAAGGTGTAGCCGTTGAAGGCACAAATTTCCTTATCCCCTGTCCTGTTGAATCTAATGTACTAAAGTCCCAAAAATAATTGGCACCTGTAGCTGTGTAATTTCCTATACTCGAAAGTCTTGCAGAAGAATAACGACAAGTATCACCACTTACAGGCATATTATTAGATGTGATGGTTATCTGTGCTTGTAAATCTCCTAATGAAAATAGGACGATAAAGTTAAAAAGTATTTTTTTAATCATAATTTAGTTTAAAAGATGAGTAAATATACGTTTTTTTTACCAACTACCACCCGAACCGCCTCCACCACCTCTGCCACCACCAAAACCACCCCAAGATGAACTACCTCCAGAATAGCTGCCACCATAACTACCAAAAGACGAACCTCCACCCCAATAGGTATAACCACCACCTCTTCTATAACCTCCGCCACCGCTACCGCTACCTCCAGAAATTTTAGCCAAAATATACAATACAATTAACAAAAAGGCAATGAACAACAGTGGATGATTTTGAATGAATACTAAAAGTGAGCTAACTGTTCGATTGTCTTTTACATTATATTCTCCCTTTGCTGCCATCATTAGAGCTTGACATCCTGCCCTTAATCCAGCCGAATAATTACCTTCTCTAAAAAAAGGGAAAATTTCTTTTTCTCTTATGTGCATCGTTTGAATATCAGTAATAGCACCCTCTAAGCCGTATCCAACTGCAATAAACAAACGTCTTTCACCTTCATTTCCTGTTGGTTTTATTAATATAACTACACCATTATTTTTGTCAGCTTGCCCTACACCCCATTCATTTAAAATTTTTGTAGCATAGGTTGCATCATCCATATTTCCCAAATCATCAACAATTACTATGCAAATTTGGTTAGATGTTTCGTTACTAAAATTTTGCAATTCTCGCTCCAAAGTTTCTTGCTCTTGTGCTGATAAAAATTGAGGGAATTGCTTAGATAAATTATTAACTAACCTTGGAGGCTTAGGCCTATCGGGTATCTGCGAAAATAATACATAAGGAATAAAACAAAATGTAATAAATATATGTAAAATCTGTTTCAACTTAATTTAAACTTAGTTAGCTAAAAGATACATTATCTGAAAGTTCATTCTTATCATTTGAATGATAAGGAAAATATAATTTAAGTTTCTCTCCGCACATTTTTACAGATGTTTCTAACCCTGAAACAATATCTCCCTTTTTAAAATAATCAATGGCACATTGTGTGATTTCTTTCCAAAATTCATCATGAACCTTTAAATGAATTCCTTCATCTCCCCACACCGAAAATGTCTTAGACTTAATTGCTAAATAAAACAAAATGGCATTTCTGTCCTTTGTTTGATGCATATTTAACAGCTCAAATTGCTTTTTGCAAGCCTCCAAGGCATCACCCTTACAATATTTTGTAATATGTATTCTAATTTCGCCCGAGGTGTTTAACTCAGCGGATTTAATAGATGCAATAAGACGATCCTCGTCTTTAGTAGATATAAGTTTTCTATTAAAAAACATTTTACTTAATATTCATCTCTACTTTAGGAGCTTTTTCAGCGCCTGCCTCAGCTTCAAAATAAGTGGCATCTTTGTATCCCCAAGCAAAAAATGTAGCAGGTATCTTTTTAATTGAGGCATTAAAAACTTTTACAGCCTCATTATATTTCATACGTTCATTAGAAATTCTATTCTCACAACCTTCTAATTCTACTCGTAACTCACTAAAAGCTTGGCTAGATTTAAGATTAGGATAATTTTCACTTACCATCAAAAGGCGCGATAAAGCAGAAGAAAGCTCACCTTGTGCTTGCTTAAATTGCTGCATGTTTTCTGTCGTCATATTACTAGGATCAATCGTTACTTGTGTAGCTTTAGCTCTTGCCTCTACAACTTGAGTAAGTGTTGATTTCTCAAAATTAGCTTCTGCTTCAACAGTCTTTACAATATTAGGAATTAAATCTAATCGGCGTTGATACTGGCTTTCAACCTGATGCCATTGTGAAGTAACACCCTCATTTAAATCTACAAATTTATTGCGAGTACTACAACCATAACCCATAATTAAAACTAAAAAGGCAACTATGCCACCAATAATAAATGTGCGTTTCATACGTTTTATAATTTAATAAAAATAATAATGTAAAACTAAAAATAATTACCTTAGAAGCTATCTATTTTGACTAAGAAATTAACATATTTTTTTTATTTCGTTTGTATTTGTTACATCTCATCAAGAGCCCAAACAATATACACACTGTCTGTTATTAATACAGATAGTTCAGATATTTTTAAGAAAGTGGATTTTAGAAAGCAGTTTACTGAAACTTACTTAATAGAAAAAGAGCTAACTATAATTTACCTCAACTTACTTAACGAAGGTTATATTTCTGCTAATGTAGATAGTGTTATAATGAATCAAGATACATACAATGCGTATTTACATATCGGAAAAAAATATAGTTGGGTTAATTTACGTTATCAAATGAAAGACCAGAGTGTAATTGGTAAAATTGGATATGGCGAACGATTTTTTACAAATAGAACTTTTAAATACTCTGAATTACATAAACTGCTTGAAAAAATTATTGTTTATTATGAGAATAATGGTTATCCTTTTGCTAATGTAAAACTTGATAGCGTAGAAATTAATGATAATAAAGTATCAGCCAAAATTAACATTCAAAAAAATTTATTCATAAAATTAGATAGTATTATTACCGAAGGAAGTGGTAAAGTAAATCATAAGTTTTTACACCGTTACTTAGGCGTGAAAAATGGAATGGCATACAATGCAGCAGCATATAAAGGGATTTCTAATAAGATTAAACAACTACCATTTGTAATTGAGAAGAAACCACCATTTATGCAACTAACAGATAAGCAAAATAAATTATACTTATTTTTAGATAAAAAAACAGCATCTCAGTTTGATGGCATTGTAGGTATTTTACCAGACGACAAAGGAAAAACAATTTTTACTGGCGATTTAAAAATAAAACTAGTAAACACTATTTTGAAAAGTGGAGAAACCTTTGATATGCAATGGCGACGTTTACAATCACAAACGCAAGATTTAAAAGTAAATATTATCTATCCTTACATTGCAGGTTTACCCATTGGTGCAGATTACGCCATTAAATTATACAAAAAAGACACCACCTTTTTAGATGTCAATAATACTATTGGATTAAATTACTACTTTAAAGGATTAAATTATCTAAAAATATTTTATAAGCAACGCAATGCCAATTTAATTTCAACAACAGGTTTGCAATTTGCTACAACATTACCAGATTATGCCGATGTAACAACAAAAGCTTATGGTATGGGTGTTTTTATTGAGCAGTTAGACTACAAGTTTAATCCTAAAAAAGGCGTGAGTATTATACTTCAAGGTTCGGTGGGAGATAGAATTATAAAACGAAACCCAAAGATAAATGACCAAGCATATAATAATATTTCATTAAGAACCTCTCAATATCAAACGGAAGGCATGATAATTGGATATATTAATCTTTATAAGAATCATGTATTAAAATTAGCAACCCAATTTGGAAGCGTATTTGGTAATACGATTTATAAAAACGAATTGTATAGAATTGGAGGATTAAGAACGCTAAGAGGCTTTGATGAAGAAAGTATCTATACATCAACTTATGCTATTCCAACCATCGAATATCGTTTTTTATTTGAGAAAAATTCTAACATTTTTATATTTGGAGAAGGGGCTTGGTACGAAAACAATAACGTATCTGGTTACATAAACGATGTGCCAATTAGTGTTGGTGCAGGAATTAACTTTGAAACTAAGGCTGGTATCTTTAATTTAAGTTACGCATTAGGTAAACAATTCTCTAACGGATTTGATTTTAGAATAGGCAAAATTCACGCTGGATTAACCGCTTTATTTTAAGAAAATTGACAATTTTCAAAATTATTTTATTAAACTTGTTAAAATATTGTTGTGTGAAAAAGACAGGTAAAATCTTCTTTATATTGTACTTATTAACTCAGGTTGCTTATTCACAAAAAATGAATTTGCAAAAATTTTCAGTTAAAGAAGGTTTAATACAATCAACAGTTAAACACATTCAAAAAGGAGGTCATGGTGGCTTATGGTTAGGAACTAATAATGGCCTTTCTAGATTCAACGGAAAATCTTTTGAGAACTTCACAACCAGTAATGGCTTACCTTCTAATGAAATTACCGCCTTATTATTTGCCAATAATGCCTTGTATATTGGAACAAGAAAAGGATTTTGCTCATTTAATGGAAACAAAATTGAGACTTTTCCTTTTTACAAAAAAATTACTGGAACTGTAGTTAAGTTACTAGAAAAAAATAATATACTGCATATTTTAACTACTAAAGGATATTATAGATTAAATATTCTTGATACATCGCCTTTAATAGATTCGGTTGCGATTCCAAATATTATTGCTCAACAAATAAGAGATGCGGAATTTGACGAAGATGGAAACCTATGGATTGCTACAAATCAAAAAGGTTTGTATCTGATGGAACTAAATATCTGTACCAAAATTCCAAAATTTATCTTAATACAAAATGCGACTTCTTCTACAAATATTAATAAAAAATTGATTCGTATTGTAAACTTTAATACCAGTAACTTACTTAAAGGTAATTCTATCTCAGCCATAGAATTTGATAATCGGCATAATTTATTTATAAGCGATTCAGATAATGGAATAGCAGAAATAAAATTTGATTACATTAACAATAATGGTATTCAAGCAAATTACGTTCAGTTTACTTCAACAATCTCTGATTTCCATGCTCGTATAATAAATATTTATAAAGATACAGAAGGTAATATTTATTTAGCAACTGATGGATTTAATATTATTAAAATCCCAATTGATAAAAACACAGGCGAACATGTTTATAACGAATCATTTATCATCCCCTCAAGAAACTCTTTAAGTTTTGCAGAAGATAATTTTCAAAACATATGGATAGGAACGCTTAATGACGGCTTAATATGTATGAGTACATCTTCATCATTAAGCTTTAATAAATCAACTGGATTGGGCGAAGAGAAAGTAGTAAGTGTATTTGTTTCGGGCGATAGCGCCATTTGGGTAGGCACTTATGGCGGTGGCGCATTTAGATATAAACACAATGAATTCAAATCCTGTTTTTGGCCACAAGGCATAACTGAATCAATTATAAAATCTATAACCGAAGATAATAATCAAAATATTTGGTTAGCCACTATTGGTGGAGGAATAGATATAATTAATAAAAGTGATTTTCAAAAAGAGCTTAAGGTTTCAAAAATTTTAAAAGAAAGCGATGGACTAGTTTCAAATTACGTTTCATATTTATATAAAGATTCTAAAGGAGCTATTTGGGCTGGCTATTTATCTTCTTCTAAAATTGATAGAATTATTAATGTAAATGGAGAATATAAAATCACTTCATTTACAATTAGCGATTTAGCAAAGTTTAATGTAACATGTATTACCGATGATAATGAAGGGAATATCTGGGTAACATCTAACGAAGGTGTATGGAGTTTAAATCCTAAGACAGGACATGTGGATAATCAATTTGCAGTTTTTAAAAATATTCAAACTATTGCAAAAGACTGGAATGGAAATATGTGGCTAGGTAGTTCAGATATTGGGGCTATTATTTTGAAAAACAAATTAAAAGCACGTTATTTTGAGCAAAATGCTACGAATACAATTGAGAAAATAAATGCAGAAAATGGGATATCTAGTAATTACATAAACACCATTTTATTTGACAAAGAATTTGCATGGTTGATTACTAACAATGGTATTAACCAACTTAAGATAGATTATTACCTGAACAATATTAAAGAAATTAAATCCTTTCATAAAGGACAAAACTTTGCATCGTATGATAACAAACCTAACACAAGTGTATTTGATAAATCTCATGTATTATGGATTGGCTCCATTGAGGGATTAACACAATATAAAAATTTCTCAATAACCAATCATGAAAACAAACAACAACCTCAATTGTTTATCACATCGCTATTAATTGAAAATAAGAAAATAGATTGGACTGATGCAGATTTATTTACGTCGGGGGAATATTCTGGTATTAGCTTTAAAGGATTTTATAACTGGCACAAAATACCGAATAATTTAGTATTAGATTATAAACACAGCAGTTTACAATTTAATTTAAGTACGGATAACATTGCTAATCAACAATCCATGAATTATACTTATAAACTCATTGGTTATGATAAAGACTGGAGTTCATTATTTGGATCGAATGAGATTACATATCGTAATTTACCCGCTGGAGATTATTCGCTAATTATAAAAACATCGGCTAGCAACGATTTTAGCGAAAAAAAAGAATATGTTTATTCCTTTAGTATTGTTCCCCCGTTTTGGAAAACTAAGTGGTTCTACATTCTCATATCAATCATACTAATTGTTTCACTTTATGTATTTATTGTAAATAGAGAAAAAAGATTGAAACGCGAAAAAATGCGATTAGAACTATTAATAAAAGCTAGAACTTCGGAAATAGAAGCACAAAAACGAGAAATAGAATTACAAAATAGCTTAATACAAGGAATTAACAAAGACCTTACAGATAGTATTAAATACGCACAACGCATTCAACAAACCATCTTACCCGATTCGAGTGTCTTAGAAAAACATTTTGCTGATTACTGTGTTATGTATAAACCACGCAATATTGTAAGTGGCGATTATTATTGGTTTGCCGAACAAAATGATTTAGTATATGTAGCTGTAGTAGATTGCACAGGACACGGTGTTCCAGGAGCATTCATGTCATTAATTTCTAGTAGTATATTAACTGAATCGGTTAAAGAGCATATCAGCCAACACGATCCTGTAAAAATGCTTGAATATCTAAGACAGGAAATGAGTGCTAAACTAAACCAACATAATAAAGGAACAGTAACCGACGGATTAGATATTGCCTTAATTTGTTTTAATAAACAAACTAAACAACTTGAATACGTTAATGCAAACAGACCGCTATATATAATTTCAAATGATGAATTAATTACCTTAACCTCCGAGAATATTACCATTGGCGGTGAAGGCGATATTAATACCGTTATTCCAACCAAGAAGATGACTTTAAAAACTGGTGATTTATTATTTATGTTTACCGATGGTATTACCGACCAATTTGGTGGAGAACGTAATAAAAAATATAATCCAGCTCGTTTAAGACAATTTTTATTAATGCACAATCATTTGTCGTTAACACAACTAGAGTCTGGTTTAACAACCGAAATTACCGAGTGGCAAGGCAAATCAGAACAAACAGATGACATCCTACTCATAGGATTAAAAATTGCATAAGGCAATGATTCATTTGAAGTCTATACCCTTTCTAAAAATTATATTACCCTACTTAGTTGGTTTATTAATTTGCATTAATACTGGAACATTTCATTCGTTACATCTCGTATTTACTTTAGTAGCCTTACTGTGGTTAATAGCATTTATAATTCAAAAAATAACAACAGCTCACAAAGCCAAAAAGATACTCTTCATTTTGCTTACTAATGCATTATTGTTTTTATCGGCATTTGAAAGTTGTTTTGTATATAATGCTCGTATAAACATCAACCATTATACCAACTACCATTTATCGGGTTCGCAAGCTATTTTTGCTAGAGTAAATAACATTCCAGTAAAAGGCGAAAAAATTATTAAAGTACCTATAGAAGTTTCTTGTATTCAATTTAATCAGGAATGGAAATACAGCCAAGGGCAAAGTTATGTATATATCAAAAACGAAAAGGCAATAATGCCAAATTTAGGAGAGGTGCTTTTCTTTAAAACAAATTTTAATATAATTAATCCCACTAAAAACCCAGGCGAGTTTGATTACAAGGCTTACCTCGAACGTCAAAATATTTTTAGTGTGGCTTATCCAACCGACACAATTATTAAAATTCAGGATGATAAATTCCAATATCGCCCCTCCGAAATAGGCGTTGTGATAAAATCTAAACTCATCGGTTTATTACGAACATGTGAACTGTCACAAGAAGCGTTTTCCATAGGTGCAGCTTTAATGTTGGGTTATGATGATGAAATTGAAAATGATATTTTGCAAAGTTTCTCTCACTCGGGCACACTTCATATTTTATCAGTATCGGGTATGCACACTGGTGTTTTGTACGCTATTCTCATTTGGGTTTTCTCGTTAATTGATAAACACGAACGTTATAAAAAAACAAGGTGCCTTGTCATCATTAGTTTTTTAATTTTATTTGTTTTAATTACAGGCGTATCGCCCTCTGTATTAAGAGCAGCGCTGATGTTGGCGCTGATGGTATTAGGACAAACATTTTATAAAAAAGGAAATTCTTATAATACTCTTTTATTTTCTGCATTCATTATTTTATTATATAATCCGTATCTCATCATTGATGTAGGCTTTCTGTTAAGCTATTTGGCAGTATTTGGCATCTTATATCTTTATCCTTTACTTTTTAATCGTTATCCTGTTCAGCAACCAATTTTAAAATTTTTATGGTCTAGTGTACTTATTTCTTTTTCGGCAACTCTATTTACATTACCTATTTCATTATTTTATTTTCATCAGTTTCCTATTTGGTTTGTAGTTTCTAACATTATTATTATTCCCATCAGCACGGCGTTATTAGTTCTCACTATCTTGCTTGTAGCTCTATATAAACTCGTATTTATAAAAACAATGTTAGTTGTTTTAATTAATTCATTAACATCGTTGATGTTATGGTTTACAAGATTAACTGACCATCCGAAATTTGGGTTTATTGATTTTATCCCTTTTTCAGCTATTGATTTTTTTCTTCTATCAGTTCTTATCTGTTTTATGTTAATAGCCTTTCAACTTAAAAGTTACAAATTTTTAATCGCCTCTGGCTGGATAGGTATTTTTTGGATTTTAAGCTCAATCATCTGTCATTATCAGCAATCGCAAGAAAAAGAACTCACGGTGTTTCATGTAAAACGAAAAACAGCTTACATTGTGCGTATAGGTCATCAGGTTTACGCATCACTCCATCAATTATCCGACAAAGAATTTCAACGCTATGTAAAACCTTATCTATTAGGCATCTCTAATTTAAGCATCATACAAGCCAATGATAAAATAATAAGTATGCCTCACACCACTGTTACAAATAGCACTTGGATATCGCCTCCTAAAAATAGTAACTCAAGCATTATTATTGTATCCAATAATCAGTTGCCAGAAATTAAGCACCTTCGTCAAAATAAGATAACCATTATTGCAGATTGCACGAACAGTTATACCTTTGTAAAGAAATTAAAAAAACAATGTGCTCAGCTCCATATAGAGTGTTATGCTATTAACGAACAAGGAAGTATAAGTATAAAATTATAGTTATGAAACTTAGAATTGGTGATAAAGTTAGATTTTTAGATGAAGTGGGTGAAGGCACCATTACGAGAATTAAGGACAAAGACACCGTATATGTAGAAATGAATGACGGCTTTGAAATTCCTTATCCTGTTAAAAAACTTGTACCAGTACACACCGAGCTAATCTTAAATCCAGAGGTTGAAAACATTGAGTTAGAACTCGAAACCACACTGACTGATTGTGTTTATTTTATTATAGAACCCGATCACAACATGCCTTTATTGGTAAGCGATTATAAATTTTATCTTTTCAATTCTTCGGCTTATAGCATGATGTTTACTTATAGTATTAAAGACGAAGCGCATTTTCAAACATTAAAGCAAGGGCAATTAGGCGCTTATCAAAAGGTACTTTTAAAGCAAGTTAAAAAAGATTTTTTTAAAGAATTTGTAAAGCATAAAATTGAATGTTTATTTTTTAAAAACACTTATTACAAATCTCAGATACCTTTAGCCGAAGTTTTACATATTGATGAAAGAGTTCTAGCACAATCTAATTTATTAACGCATAATGAGTTTAAAAATCAAGTTATTGCATTTGTATTGAAAGATGATTTTTTAGATAAAAAACAAGTTATCCAAAATCTAACAACGGAGGATGTGATGCGACTGAAATCCATCAAGGAATTTAAACAACCTAAAAAAGTGTCGGCTGTAAAACAACAACTCAAAGATTTAAGTCGTGAAATTGATTTACATATTGAGGAGTTAGTAGATTCGCATAAAGGCCTAACCAATTATGAAATTATGTCGATACAAATTCAGCGGTTTGAAAAAGAATTAGATTTTTGTATGGCTAACGGTTATAAGAAATTAATTGCCATACATGGCGTTGGAAACGGCAAACTAAAACAGGAAATTGTTGCCATTTTAAAAACCCATAGCCAGCTTGAGTTTTATGATGCCTCATATAAGGAATATGGATATGGCGCTACTGAAATTAGAATCCGTAGCTAAACGTATTGTATTTATTCTTCACTATCACAATGAAAACGGGGTTGCTTTTTAGCTTGAGGCTTTGTAACCTTCGCCCCTTTTTGTTTCTCGACAATGAGTTTTGCTATAATTCTTGCTCTTTCTTTTTGAATGTCTGCTTGTAATTTTAAATCCTCCTCTTTATCGTAATATATTTGACCATCAATAATTGTTGTTTGAACTTTAGCATAAACGCTCATTGGATTATCCGTCCATAAAACCACATCACCCGATTTGCCTACTTTAATACTTCCTACTTTATCATCAATATGCAACATCTTAGCAGGGTTTATAGTTACTAATTTTAGTGCTTGAACCTCAGTAAGTTCGCCATATTTAATAGTTTTAGCAGCTTCTTGATTTAAACGACGTCCCATTTCAGCATCATCGCTATTAATAGCTGTATTTACACCAGCTTTAGTTAGCATGGCCGCATTATATGGTAAAGCATCCATCACTTCTAATTTATAAGCCCACCAATCGGCAAAGGTTGAAGCGTTTGTTCCGTGCGCTTTAATTTTATCAGCTACCTTATAACCTTCTAAAACATGTGTAAAAGTATTTACTTTAAACTTCATACTATCTGCCACATGCAACAACATGTTTAACTCGCTTTGCACATAGCTATGGCAAGTAATATCACGTTTACCATCCATAATTTCTACCAAAGCATCTAATCCTAAATCTTTTTTAGGAGCCGTTAAATTTTCTTTAGCAATTTGCTTAGGTGATAGTTTAGAGAATGCTTCCATTTGTTGTTGATAAGCTTTGGCTCTTGTAAAATAATCGTAATACACCTGCTCCACACCCATTCGGGTTTGCGGGAAGCGTTTAGTATCAGGATTAAGACCGTTAGAATGTTTTACGTTTTCACCCAAAGCAAATTTTATAAATGCAGGAGCTTTCTCGTATTTTAATTCATCAGCGCCTTTACCCCAACGTAATTTTATTAAAACACTCTGTCCTCCAATAGGGTTTGCTGAACCATGTAACAACTGGGCTGTAGTAACACCACCAGCTAGTTGACGATAGATATTTATATCCTCAGGATTCACCACATCACCCATTCTTGCCTCCGCACTACTTGCATTAGCCCATTCATTTACTCCATATAAAGCAATGTGCGAATGTTCATCAATAATTCCAGGCGTTAAGTGTAAACCTTTGGCATTAATAATTTTTGCAAAGGCCGTTTTGGGTGCATCAATATTTGGTGCTATGCGAACTATTTTTCCATCTACAATATATACATCGTATTCTTTTAAAATTGAATCCGCTTCATTTGTCCAAATGGTTGCATCTTTAATTAAAACAGCATCATAACGTTTCTTAAACTTACCCCAAAGGTCTTTTATTAAGCCTTCAGATTCTGGCAAAGGCTCGCCATAAGCGGTAAATGGATAATATACTTTTCCAATATCTATTTTATGGTTATGCTTAGGTTTAACTTTTACACTATCACTCGATATAAAAGTCATATTAAAATCCATCCATTCTCCATCGTTAGTTTGCCCCTTACCCGAAAAAGATTTTGATGACTCGGTATAATTTCCAGACAATCGCACTGAATTAATTGAATCTCTCATAAAACTAAGAGTAAGCAAATTATTTTTAAACGTAAGGTTTCCTTTTAATTTATTACTATCAGATACTATCACCAGCGCTTTATAGTGTTGTTGCTCGGGTAAGATATTTACTTTAAATTGTTCTTTACCAAGACTTAATTGATAATTACCCGAGATATTTGGAGCACTTAAATCGCTGTAACTATGTTTTACACCATTACTCCATGTTTCGTAAATAATAGCGTCGTCTTCAAAAACAGATTTATTGCAAATAAAAAAATTAGCATACATGCCTGCTTTTAGACTTCCTATTTTATCTTGCACACCAATAAACATAGCTGGATTAAAGGTTAAAGCTTTTAAGGCTGTTTTTTCTGACAAGCCATACTTTACCGCTTTGCGTATGTTATTTAAAAATTGTGATTTATCTTTTAAATCGGCACTGGTGATACAAAATTGTACATAGTTTTTTTCTAATGTAGAAAGATTAGCTGGTGCCATTTCCCAATGTTTTAAATCCGTAAGCGATACTTGTTCGGCATCAAATGGATCTTCAACATCCATAGCTTCTGGGAAATTTACTGGTATAATAAATCGTGCGTAAGTGTTTTGTATGTCGTATAAACGTTGGTACTCATCGCCTGCTCCTTTAATAATATATTTTACTTTAAATTCATCACCAATTTGTTTAGCTTTAACAGCATTGTATTTATTACTCACCTCCATAATAGATGGTAATTCTTGCAATTTATTAAAAGCATCAAGGCTCAAATTAAATTCCTTGTTAGGGTTTTTAGACTCGGCATACCATTTTGCATCATAATACGTTTGGCGCAACAAAGCCATGCTACCCATTAAAGAGGTAGGATATAACTGCGATGAACTACCTTTGTTAAACGAATAAAATCCTGCGGCTCTATCTTTTATAAAACTTTCGTTTTCTTTTTGGTTTGATAGATTAACTAAAACGCCACTTCCTCTCACAATACCATCTTTTGATGAAGTAAGCACAGCACCTATGCCTTGTTTTCTTAGCTCATCAGCTTGTTTTTCTTGATGTGTAAATACAGATTTTGCTTCTACATCACTTTTAATAGCTTGATTCCAAGCGTATGCACCTGTTTTTGGATTATCTCCCATATTCTCCTTTTTTACTGGAGGTATACCGTAATCGCTATACAAATCAATAAATGCTGGATAAATATGCTTGCCATCCAAATTTACTACAATTGCCTCTTTGGGTGCTTCTAAATTAGTACCCGCTTTTAAAACCTTGCCATCTTTAATAATTAAAGTGGCTTGATTTAGCACCTCATCGGTGCTTACATGCAGTGTACAATAGGTAAACGCATAAGTAGTGTGTGTGTTATCAACAGCGCCATTGCTGGGTTTTGATATTTGAGAAATACCAACTTGAAACTGTAAAACAATTATAATGAAGAATAATAAACGCATGAGGTATATTTTTATAACAAATATAAGGTAATTGCCCCTCGAATAAAATTTTGCTTTTGTATTTAATTAAACAGAAATTGTTAATTTTTAGATTAAAACAGTATTCATCAACTATTCGAGTAGTTTTAAATTACAACCAAGAGGTAACAAATGCTTGATTACAATTTCTTTAAAAATTGGCGATGATTGACGGTAAATTCACGAGTTAATTTAGACAGTAGCTCATAGTCGTAGAAATATTTTTGTTGGTTTTTGCTTGAAATCATACAAGGCGTTGGTTTATTTTCAATAATTTCAATTGTATTTTTGGTATTCCTACTCAACATAAAATAACATCTTTCTTTTTGTATTTGCCTTGACTTAATAATGGTATTAACCTCTAGTAAAGAAAGAGAGTTTATCAAAAACAAGAAACGATATTTGTCTTGATGTTTCACAAAATAATTGACACATGAAGAACAATTTAAGTTTGAAATGAGAATGATAGGTAATTCATCAGTAAGCATCTGTTTTGTTTCCATCTGTTCCAACTCATTATTAAATACAGAATGCAACATTGTATCGCAACGAGTTGTTACATCTATTTGCGAATATATTGTGAAGCTAAAGAAAGATAGAAGTATAATGCTAATCCGTCTTAATCTTATATTTCCTAACTCCATAACTTAGATTTTTTTCTTTAATCATTTTATTGATTTTAGAATTATAGTCTTTATCTAAATCAAATGATTTAGTTTCTATATTATCAATAAATGGAAAATAAACAATAGTAAACTCATTATTTCCATTATAAACAATTCCATTCACGTTCCCAAAAAAGCCCTCGGCTAGTTCATGGTTATTGGTATAAGTTTGATTTGCTTCGTAAAAATTAGAGACAAGTGTAGAAGTGCTTAGTTCCCATTTATCGTGTACCTTTAACCAAATATCAAACAAACACTTGGGACTACTCGGTAATTTTATCATTACTAAAAGATGAGTGCTATCTAAAAGAAAAATCTTTTGAATTCTTTTTAATAAAACTTCATCTTTTTGAAGCATAGCATTAATCCCTTCCTTTGTATAATTATTTTGAGAGCGAATTTCATTCAAATAAATTTGATTTGAATCTAAACGATTGGAGCAGATAGAATCTATCTTTGAGAAATTAGTGTCATAAAAATATATTTTATACTCAGTAGTCAAAGAATAAGCAATCAAACCATTGTAAATACTAAACCATTGGTGAATAAAATGGCTGAAAATAGCATTACTTTCATCCATTCTTTTTAAATCAGTTATCATCCGTTCTTTTAATAACAGCTTACCCCATAAATGCCTATGTGGTGAATCGGCAGGATGAAAATTATAATTTACATACAGGAAATATTCATTATTACTTAACTTTCTTATTTGATTAAAAGAATATTTATTAGTTATGGTAGAAGTATTAGTAATCTTATTTCCTAAAACCTCAAAAAGATAAATAAATTTATCAGTTAATAAGCTGATTGTACTATCAGCAACCGCAATAGAAAACACATTATCATGAATCAAGTTTTTGGTATGCTTAGAATTATCAATCTGTATCGAATCTATCAAGCCAGACACCTCATTATATCTATAAATCTGACGATAATTTGTATGATTGTAATTATACTTTGTTATAAAATAGGTAATCCCCGAATTACATGTAGAAACAATAGCATTTACACTACTTGTTTCATTCGACTTAATTTTTAAATTTTTATTTGAAAGTTCTATTATTTGATTCCCTTGTGATAATAGAATTATTGGTAGTAAAGTCATTACTACCAATAATCTTCGACCACTATATATTAAAGCCATACTCCTTCGCTTCTTCGCGGTTTAAAATCTTATACTCTAATTTATTTTCTTCCAAGTTGTAATCGTACAATACAAGAAAATTATTATTGTAAATAAAATTACCTTTTTGAATTTCATCTCTAGAATTTTGAATTTTCTCAAATACTAGGATTTCAACCTCATTTAATTCATCATTTGAAAGTTCAGTTTCAAATGCTTGAGCATTTTTCCATTTACAACTAGTCATACCAGGATCTGAACAGGCTAATATGGCATTAAAGCCTCCATTTCCATTACTAGTTATTGTAGCATCAACATATTTGTAACCAAACAATCCGCCATTACTTTTTGTAATAGTTGTGTATGTCGGAGTTGATAATAATTCAGCATCTGGGTTAATTGCAAATCCTTTGATTGTAGAAAGGCAAATTGCAGAAATAATTAATGTTCTCATCTTTTTTTATTTGTTTATTAGATTAATCCTTTATCATTCGCTTCCTCTATTAAATAAATAGAGTATTCTAACTTGTCAGTTTCCAAATTATATTTATAAATAACAAAAAAAGTGTTATCAAATATAAACTTACCATTTAATTTTGATTCTGTAATGTTTCTAATTACAGTTTCATCAATAATATTTAGTGTTTCAAGAGAAATATCTATACTAATATCTTTATATGTTATCTTAGCTCCAGAAGAATATCTGCATTTTGTCCACCCTGGATCAGTACAAGTAAGAAATACTTGTCCATTATTCATTGAAGTCTGCTCTACATATTTATATCCAAACAAACCTCCTTTAGATTTAGTAACATAAACCTCGTGTGAATAGCAACTCGCAGTTATAAATAAGCAAATTGCAAACGCTGTAATTTTTTTCATATTTATTTTATTTTAAGATTTCTGCAAAGTTATTGCAAAGTAAATGAAATTATTTTTCAGTCTATTTTTTTTATATATTTATATTCAAAATATTCCTTCTCATCGTAATAATATATCTTTCTTTTCCTACAATATCTAATTGGAGCACCTAACTCCTTCATTAAATTCAATATATTAATTATTTGTCTTTCAGAAATATTCAACTTTAATGATAAACCATGAGTTGTACAAGCGATTTTATTCTGTATGAGGTAATCTATATATTGTATGCGTTTTAACTGATTAATTATTGACATAACGAGAGATAAATTAATTTATAATTAAATAATCGAATGATTAAAGAATATAAACTTGTTTCTATTTTATCTATTTCGTCCCTTAATAGAATTAAAAAAATAAATTGGCGTGGGACAATTACCAACTTGCACAGGAGGGAGTCGAAGCCCTAGAAGCAGAGTAAAGCAAAGCCCACGCCTTGGCGTGAGCGTTTGTTTCTTCTCTCTGCTTCATTTAATTATTCGACTTTTACCTGTGCAGGATTAGCAAACGCTAATGTTATATGTTTTCTATATTATTTCTTCATAAAAAGTATCGAAATTTTAATTATTATATTCTGTTTAATAAAATATTGGTTACCTACAAATTTATAGAAATATTGTTAAGTAAGCGTTATATAAACAGAAATTGTTAATTTTGAGAAAATTATAAAAAATTACTATGGCTACAGGAATGTTTCATACACACATGTTATTTGTGGTATTATTTACCTTTATTTATTTATTAAAAACTATTTTATTATTAAGCGACAAAAAAGAACTTTTAGACAAGTTTAAAAAGAAAACAAAGGTGTTTGAAATGGTGGTGAGTTTTGGTTTTTTAGCTACAGGTGTTTACTTACTAGTTAAACTTCCAGAAATCAATCAGTTTATGATTTTAAAAATTGTATTGGTGCTTGCATCAATACCAGTAGCTGTTATTGGTTATAAAAAAGAAAATAAAATTATGGCTACCCTTTCGTTTTTCTTAATTATTGTAGCTTTCTCGTTAGCCTACAAAGCAAAAGATGCAAAGGCTGGAGAGCAAATTGCAAGCACAGATGGTAAAGAGATTTTTGAAACTAAATGCGCATCTTGTCATGGTGCTGATGGCAAACTTGGCTTAGGTGGCGCCAAAGATTTATCGGCTACTAACCTAGTCCAACCAGAAATTATAAACATCATTACAAATGGTAAAAACACCATGGCTTCATACCGAGGTGTTTTAACTGATGATCAAATTACTGCCGTTACAGCTTATATCGAAAATGATTTAAAAGGAAAATAAACTTGAAATCGGCACCACAACCTACTCAACTTATTACACCAAAAGCTGTTTTAATTGGTATTATTAATAAACAGCAAAACGAATCATTAGCAAAAGAGTATTTAGATGAATTAGCTTTTTTGGCGCTCACCTACGGTGTAGATACATCAAAAGTATTTACCCAAAAACTTGATAAACCAGACAAAGCTACCTTTATTGGAAAAGGTAAGTTACAAGAGATAAAGCAGTATATTCAAGATAACAACATTAGCGTGGTTGTTTTTGATGATGAGTTATCGCCCTCTCAACAACGCAATTTAGAAAAAGAAATTGGTAAGAAAATACTAGACCGCACAACTCTTATTCTCGAAATATTTTCTCAAAGAGCGCAAACGGCTCATGCCAAAACACAAGTACAATTGGCGCAATACCAATATCTACTGCCTCGGTTAACAGGTATGTGGACTCACTTAGAGCGACAACGTGGTGGCACTGGCACACGTGGTGGAGCGGGTGAAAAAGAAATTGAAACCGATAGACGAATTACTCGCGATAAAATTGCGCAGCTTAAAGAGGAGTTAAAAGTTATAGATAAACAAATGGCTACACAGCGCAAAAACAGAGGCGAGTTTGTGCGGGTGGCATTGGTGGGTTATACCAACGTTGGCAAATCTACCATTATGAATTTAATTAGTAAAAGCGATGTGTTTGCCGAAAATAAATTATTTGCCACCTTAGATACAACTGTTAGAAAAGTAACCATTGATAATTTATTTTTTCTATTAACCGATACCGTAGGCTTTATTCGTAAGTTACCTACCCAACTTATCGAAAGTTTTAAAAGCACCTTAGATGAAGTACGCGAAGCAGATGTACTCATTCATGTGGTGGATATTTCTCATCCTAATTTCGAAGACCATATACACGTTGTAAGACAAACACTTCAAGACATAGGCGCAGGAGATAAAAAAACCATCTTAGTGTTTAATAAAATAGACGCGTTTAAATTTGTAAAAAAAGAGGAAGATGATTTAACGCCTATAACTCGTGAGAATATGTCGTTAGAGGACTTAAAGAAATCGTGGATGAGCAACTTAAATGAAACACCATTGTTTATTAGTGCGCAGAAGAAAGAAAACATCACTGATTTTAAAAAAACAGTTTACGACATTGTTAAAGAAATACACATCAAACGGTTTCCGTATAATAATTTATTTTATTAAAACTCATTATCAATCCATTGTTGCGATTTTTAAGTATCATATTTTTAGGTGCAGCCTTTTCATTAAGTGCGCAAGATGATTATGTATTAAAACCTCCTAGGGATTATAACCTTAACCCCGCAAAGTTTGCAACTTTTATAGAGTTAGGCGGTAATGGCGGGTTATATTCATTAAACATTGACCGAATTTATTATTATAAAGAACTACTAAAATTAAGTGCTCGCCTAGGCTTTGCACCAATGTTTAATGGCATATATATTGAACAAGCCTATATTGCCGAACAAAATTTTATACTCTTTAAAAATCCCCATCACCTCGAAGTTGGACTTGGAGCTACTCTTGAACGATTATATAACGAAAAACCAAATCAACCCAACCAATATTTTTGGGAGAACTTAGTTTTTGGTGTTACAAGATGTGGATATCGTTACCAAAAACAAGACGATGGTTTTTTTTTAAGAACAGCTATTACACCTATTATAATGAGCCATGATGCTTTAGGTTCGCACCCCAACTATTTTAGGTTTTGGGCAGGTGTGAGTGTTGGTGTAAGTTTTTAAAAGTTAAGATAGTTTATTGTCTTTTATAATAGAACAAGTAACTCAGTTAACAGAACACCATGAAGCTTTCAGTTCGCACCTTGCGTGGACATCTTCCCACTCAAAAGCCTGTGTGTGAGGTTGATTTTTTTGTAAATTTTATATCCAAACAAAAAGTTTTATAAAAAACTTGAACTTTTGTTATTTCAAGGCAAAAGAAAGTAAGAGAATATCCTCACGCACAAGATTTTTTGTTTTTATTGCCGCAGCATTGCAAATCATTAGTGTTCGGAACATGTTTAATCATCAATAATATGAACAATTTTATTAGGGTCCCCGCCAGATAAGATGACGATTTCTTTTAATAGACTTTTTTGCAGTTCATTGCTGATTTTCATTTTTACAATTTTGTAGCCAGATAAATTGTTCTTCTTTTTGTACACGATGATAAGCATTGCCAGTATTAAAGTCATATATACCATTACTTTGATTCCATTTAAGTTCCTATTAAGTAAATGGCTAAAGTTTAATTCCTGTTTTATGAATTTAAAAAACACTTCAATTTCCCATCTTTTTCTATATAAATCAGCAATTTCATAAGCATCCAGATCAAAATTATTTGTAACAAAACAAATTTCTTCATTTGAACTTTTAACATAACCTCTTATAAATCTAAATGGTACCAATATTGGTTTTTTGGTGCTATGTTCAATAAAATTAACTTCAAGATCTTCTGTCAGCAAAACACTGGGCGTGTTTTTTACAGACACTATTCTATTACTTTTTAATATTTTATAAGTAGCACTTGTTTTAATTCGGGTAACAAACAAAATATTTTCCTTATTAAGCGTTGCAAAGGTATTTCTACTTTGTACTCCACGATCGAATGTCACTATACTGGACTTATTGTATCTGTAATTATATATAACTTCAGGAATGGTCAAATCTTCGCATAAGTATTTTTGGCCAGTATAAATTTTAAAGTCACATGGTAAGGAACCATGCAGCCTCATTGTAAACTTAACTTGTTTCTTGTCCGTTTTACTTCCTATTTTCATTCCCCATTGAACAAGCTTAGAGGAAACAGCCACCATGGTAGTATCATATTTTTGAATAGCATTTTGCTCCTTCAATTCTGCATTGAATTTATCAAACAGTAATTCAAATATTTTTTCAAAATAATCCACATTAATACTACTAATTCGATCACTTAGTGAATTGTATTTGGCTTTAATCTTGCTTTGATTTGCAAGAAGAATAAATTCTGCGGAATTGAAGCATTCTTCTAAAACTCGTAAAGACGGCTTCCCATATTCAAGCATTGAATAAAGAATTAACTTAAAAACAATTGAACCATTAAGTTTTTTTACTTGATGATTCACTTTCGTTTGAGTCGATAGCGCAGAAAGTTCATCATCTGAAATATAATTGAGTATTGCTTCAAACTTCATCTTTCAAAGATCAAATCAATCTGAAAATGAATTCTTTAGCTTGTAAATAATTTATTAAAAAGCTTTTGTTAAGGTTCCGAACACTAATGATAGCAAATGCAGCGGAGCGGGCGTATTATTCGCTAAATCTTACAATTTAAAGTCAATAAATCTTCGTGAAAAATTAAACTCTCAATTCTCTGCTACAACGCAAGAAAATTAAAACTCAAATTTATATCCTATTCCTTTGATGGTTTTAATATAGTCTTCGCCCAGTTTTTCTCGAAGTTTTCTAATATGTACGTCTATGGTTCTATCTCCTACCACTACTTCATCTCCCCATACTTGTTCTAAAATAAACTCACGAGTAAATACTTTTCCAGGTTTACTAGAAAGTAACAACAATAACTTAAACTCCTTCTTAGGAAAATTTATTTCTATCCCATCTTTATATACTGAATGTCTTTCTCTGTCTATCTTAATGTTCCCCAAATCAATCTCAGAAGTTGGTTTTGGTGATGTTGTATTTCTTCTTAAAAGTGCCTTTATTCTACTTACAAAAACTCTTGGTTTAATTGGCTTTGTAATATAATCATCGGCGCCTACTTCAAAGCCAGCTATTTGGGAATAATCTTCATTTCTAGCACTTAAAAATGCAATAACGCATTGTTGTAAGTTCTCGTGCTCTCTAATCTCCCTGCAAGTTTCAATGCCATCTTTCTCCGGCATCATCACATCTAGCACTATTAAATTCGGTATTTGTTTCTTAGCTATCTTAAGCGCATCATTTCCATTAGTTGCTGTAAATACTTGAAAGCCTTCTTTAGTTAAATTATAACTTAAAAAATCTAAGATGTCTTGTTCATCATCTACAAGTAAAATTTTATATAGATTATTCTCAATATTCATATTCAATAAATCAATGCAACAAAGTTACTTGATAGTAGATACACTCATGTTAAGTAAATATTAAATTATACGATAAATAGTGAATCAAAATTAATATTTAATTAATTATTAGATGATTTTAAAGTGAGATTATGGTTGTTGTTTTGTGGAAAAACTAATCAAGTTATGAACATAAAATTAATTATCATATCGCTACTTACTTTTTCAAATTTAATTATAGCACAAAACGGTAGTATCACCGGAAAAGTAATTGATTCTAAAACAGGTGAAGTATTACCAGGAGCCACAATATTAATTGAGGGAACAACAAAAGGAGTGTTGAGTGATTTTGAAGGAATCTACGCTATAAAGAGTTTGTTACCAGGAAAATATACCCTTATTTCTAGCTTTATTACTTACGATAATAAGAAGAACATTGATGTTATTGTTAAAGCAAACGAAGTAACAGAATTTAATATTGGCTTAGACCCATCAAGTTCTCAACAATTAACAGAGGTTGTTGTTCAAGCAGAAATGAATAAAGAAAATACAAATGCCATTTTATTTATGCAAAAAAATAATGCAAGTGTAAGTGATGGTATTTCATCAGAAAGTATCAAAAAAACACCCGATAGAACAACAAGTGATGTTATAAAAAGAATCAGTGGTGCTACAATACAAGACAATAAATTCGCCATCATCAGAGGAATGAGTGATAGATATAACATCGCTTTTATAAATGGTGCTCCTTTACCTAGTTCAGAAAGTGATAAGAAAGCTTTTTCTTTTGATATTTTTCCAGCTAATCTATTAGATAATATTATGATTATTAAAACAGCCACCCCTGATTTACCTGGCGATTTTTCTGGTGGTGTTATTCAAATTAATACGAAAGGTATTCCTGAAAAAAACATGCAAAGTATCTCAATTGGGGCTGGTTATAATACACAAACAACATTTAAAGAAATTAAAACCTATAAAGGAGGAAAAACTGATTGGCTTGGCATTGATGATGGAACAAGAGCGTTACCGAGTTCTCTTCCAACAACGAAAGATTTTTCAAAAGATAAACTAGAGCAGATTAATTATGCTAAAATGTTAAATTATGATTGGAGTTTACAAACTCAAAAAGCAATTCCTAACTTAAACCTACAATACTCATTAGCAAATGTAGGTAAGGTATTTAAAAGGAAAGCAGGGAGTATATTAGCAATCAACTATAACAATAACACAAATACAACATTTACAACTAGAAGAGATTTTTCGGAACAGGGCGAAAATTATGAAATTATCAAGAATAGTGATTATCAAGACACCACATATACTAATACTATTTTAGCAAGTGCACTTTGGAATTTAGCTTACAAATTAAATGACAATAATCAGATTAGTTTAAAAAATCTATATAGCATAAATTCAGAAGATAAAGTAATAACCCGAAAGGGAGCATTAGATATAGGTAATAATAAATGGGAAAAGTCAAGTGCAAGATGGTTTACTCAAAATAAAATTTATTCGGGTCAATTAAATGGAGAACATAATATTGAAATTGCAAAAATCAAATTAAACTGGGTGGCAGGATATAGCCATATAAAAAGAGAGATGCCTAACTTAAGAGTAATGCGTTATACAAAAAGTTCAATCGAACAAAATGTAGAGGCTGATTCAACGCCTTACACAGCAAACATTTTTACTAGTAACTCAACTTCAACTAGTAATGGTGGAACTATGTTATTTACAAAAACAGATGAGAGTATAAAAAGTATAAAATATGACTTATCAAAAAACATTAAAATTAGTAAAACACAACATGAGTTAAAGCTAGGAGGAAATCATATTTACAGAGACAGAGCATTTACTGCAAGACTATTAGGTTATGGAATGTACAGAAAAAATTCATCATTAACCCCTAATACCAATTTACTATTGTTAGATGAATCAGAAATTTTTTCTCAATCGAACATGGGAATTATTGACGGACCAGGTGTAAAAGACGGCGGTTTTTTATTAGTAGAAGCCACAACACCTAAAGATAGCTACCAAGCATCTTCGTTATTAAACGCAGGCTATTTATCAATTGACTCAAAATTCTTTGACCGTTTAAGATTTATATATGGCGCAAGAATTGAATCTTATAATCAAAAAATTACCTACTTTTTAAAACCTGATGAAGCAACTACAAATGACACCACTGTAATAGACATCTTACCCTCAATTAATGCAGTATATAGCCTAACAGAAAAAACAAATCTTAGATTATCCTATTACAGAACAGTATCTAGACCAGAGTTTAGGGAATTAGTACCATTTACATTTGTAGATTTTTCTAATGGATTTAGTATTGATGGGAATCCAACATTAATAAGAGGAAAGGTAGATAACTACGATATAAGAGGTGAATGGTTTCCAGGCGTTGGGCAATTGGTTTCAATATCTGGATTCTACAAACGAATTACTAATGCAACAGAAATGGCTGTGAATGCAGCTTCACAAATTAAGAGTTTAACTTATGTAAACGTTCCATTAGTAGAAAACATAGGACTTGAATTAGAATATCGCATTAAATTAAGTAGTCTCTTTAAAAATGATTCATTAAACATCATTAAAAACACCTCATTCTTCTCAAATTTTGCCTATATACAATCTAAAGTAGATGTAAGTAAAATAAACGGTGCAGGAATGTCAACTCGTCCGCTTCAAGGGCAATCTCCTTTTATTATAAATGCAGGTGTACAATATTTAGATACTGAAAAAGGCTGGGGAGTTAGCTTATCCTATAATGTAATTGGAAGAAGAATAGTAATTGTTGGCTCTATTGCAGAGCCTGACTTTTATGAAGCTCCAAGACATGTATTAGACTTACAATTATCTAAAACTATCAAACAGAAATTTGAAATAAAACTAAACCTACGAGATATCTTAGCACAAAGACAAATTTGGTATCAAGACATTAATAAAAATGGAAAGCTTGATAAAAATGCTGAAAAAGAAAATCAAAACCTCACACATTCAAGCAATATAGACAATGTAATGTTTAATACAAAACTAGCACCAACTATATCTTTATCGTTATCCTACAAATTTTAGCAAATCACAACATCATTAAATTTTAAAGCGAATCGAAATTATTAATATTCAATTAATATAATTATAAATTTTACATAAGATTCGTTTAATGTTCAAGAAAGATTGCTGAAATAATTTTGTAGCAATAAAAAACAAAAAATATCATGAAAAAAACTTATTTATCTGCGGCTTTACTTGCCAGCTCATTTTTAACCGCACAGTCGCCATTTACATGGGATGTTACAACATACAAAGGCGCATTTCCAGTAACCGACAATACACCAGCAACAGATTGGACTTTTGGTTGGGCAAATTGGGATCCCGAAAACACCGTTTATGCTGTTCCTACATCAACCATTACTGGAGATATTTCAACTAATACTTCGATAAGTGGTGTTGTGTATCTAGACGGTATTGTGCATGTTAAGAACAATGCCATACTTACCATTGCGCCAGGCACAATTATTAGATGTAAAGCAAATGATGTAAGCTTAAATCCTGGAACGCTCGTAATCACAAAAGGCTCTAAAATTAATGCACAAGGCACAGCATCACAACCCATCGTTTTTACATCAAACAATTCAGTTAATGATGGTCGTAATCCTGGCGATTGGGGAGGGATTATCTTATTAGGAGATGCTGTAATAAATACAGGAGGCGTTTCTACTAATCCAAATGTAAGCAGAGTTGAAGGTTTTGCAACAAATGACCCATTAAGATATTATGGAGGTGCAAATGACGCTGATAATTCAGGAATTTTATCTTATGTTAGAATTGAATTTGCAGGAGTTGCATTAGACCCATTACAATCAAACTCAGAAATTAATGGTTTAACACTAGGAGGAGTTGGTTCTGGTACACAAATTGATCATGTGCAAGTTTCATTTTGTGGTGATGATGCTTTTGAATGGTTTGGTGGAACCGTTGACGCAAAATATTTAATTGCATACAGAACAATTGATGATGATTTTGATACTGATTATGGATATAGAGGTCGTGTACAATTTGGTTTAGGTATTAAAGATCCAAATCTGTGGGATGCCATTTCAGGTGGCGCAAGTAATGGGATTGAATCTGATAACAACGGTACCTCGCCCTATTTAGCACATCCTTTAACAAGACCTGTATTCTCAAACTTCACATTTATTGGAGCAAAAGGAGATGGTACGGTATATGGTTCAGGAACTTTACCCGTTGGTGAAGCACACGAAGCAGCGGCGCACATACGTCGTAACTCTTCACATTCAATATTTAATTCACTTATTTTAGGTTACGAAAAAGGATTACGTTTACAAAATGCTGTAACGCAAGATAATTTTAATGCTCCATCAAACGCTGACTCGGTTGCTGTAATTGCAAATGTTAACATTACATCTGAAATCCCTTCTACTTATATAACCGAATCGGCTACTGTTTTTAATCAAGGTTGGTATCATAGCTATTCCGTTTCAAATAACATTGATACAGTTACTACAATTGCTCAGATTAATTTTGTAAATGCTTTTGTTTCTCTAGGGTCAACGCCAGATTATCGTCTTGCTTCCAATTCATCTGCCTCAACTGGCGCAACTTTTACTCACCCAGCATTTGTTGGAGGTTTCACAGGTATCGAAGATAACATTCATCTAATTAAAGATTCCTTTATAGTGTTCCCTAATCCAACCTCAGAAAGTACTACTCTGTCATTCGATACTAAAGAAGAAGGCAATGTTACAATTACACTATATGATATTCTTGGCAATCTAGTTAATCAAATTTCAGACAACAATTCATTTGAAAAAGGACATCATTCTATAGTAGTTAGTACTTCTCATTTATTAAGTGGGGTGTACTTTTTTTCAATTGAATTAAATAACGTAAAAGAAACTAAGAAAATAATTATTAATCATTAATACAATTTTAGTTAAAGGTGCAAACATTGTGTTTGCACCTTTATATTTATGGTGAATATATTCCACATAGTTCTAATTTCAAATCAAAAAACATTTGCTAATGAGGTAGTTCCAATCATAGAAGAAGACAACAACAAAATTTCCATTATAAGTTCAGAAAAGGTACTTTACAACCTACTAGACAAGGAAAAGGTTGATTTGATATTGATGGAACTTGATTTCAAACCAAAAGACGGGATTACACTAACTGGTGAGATAAAAAATAATAAAAAAATTAAATCACCACACATTATGTTATATTCTAATAAACTTGATGATTATATTCAAATTATTGCATATAATTCAGGAGTTGATGATTATATTTCATCAAATATAAATCCAAAATTATTAAGAGCCCGTATCTCATCCATTAAAAAAAGATTAACTGACAGATATTCAAGTACGGACCTCATACCTAGAGAATCAAATTTCTATGTTGATAAAGAACAATATGTAATTCATACTTCAAAAGGAAAAATAAGTTTACCGAAAAAAGAATTTGAATTATTAAATTTAATGTATAAAAACAACAAAAAAGTATTTACACGAAAAGAAATTACAATGCTTATTTGGAACCTAAATGAACCTACTAAAAGCAGAAGGATTGACACTCATATTAGGAACATTCGTAAAATTCTTGGTAAAGATGTTATAAAAACTGTAAAAGGGAAAGGCTATAGCATTAATAATGAAATACTTTAACTTAATGTTGTAAAGGACGTTTTTTTATCATCCCTCCTTTTGTATCTTTAATACTATTCATTACAACAAAAGCATTTGGATCAATCTTTAAGATCTCTGTATTTAACTTATTCAGTTCTAATCTTGTAATAACTGTAAAGATAATATCAATATCATTTCCTTCGCCACGTTTACCATAACCTCGTTTACCTGCATAAACAGTTACACCACGCCCCATATCTTCTATAATCATCTTCCTAATTTCTTCGTTATGAGATGAAATAATGGTAACACCTGTATATTCTTCAATACCTTGTATTACAAAATCTAATGTTTTAGATGCAGCTAAATATGTAATCATGGAATATAGCGCAGCTTCAATTGATAAAAAATAGGCAGCTGTTGAAAAGATGATAATATTAATTCCAATAATTACATCGCCCATGGTTACCCCAAATTTACGACTTAAAAATATCGCTAATACTTCCGTTCCATCTAATACAGCTCCACCTCGTACTGATAATCCAATACCTGATCCAAGAAAGAAACCACCAAAAACCGCTACAAGTAATTTATCATGTGTAATTTCAGGAAAATGAATAAATGTTATGCTTAAAGCTAATCCAGTTATACTAATAATGGTTTTAATTGCAAATTGTTTATCTACTACCTTAAAGGCTAGTAACACAAATGGGACATTTACTAAAACGAGCAAAATAGATAAAGGTGCATTAAATAAATCAGCTAATAAAAGTGATATACCTGTAGCCCCCCCATCAATGAAATGACTTGGTAATAAAAAACTTTCTAATCCAAAAGAAGCAGATGCAATACCAAGTGTTATTAAAAAAATATCGCGTAATAAACGATGAAACGACACCCTTAATGAAACAAAACCCTTTGCAATATAATATGGGGTGTAATTCTTGTTTTTATTAGTTTTATTCTTATAATTTAATACTAAATAAATAACTGCTTTCTCAAAAAACTTTCTCATACTCATTTATTTGTTTTAATCTAGTTTTAAAAGACTAGAAACTCAATATACCTATTTATCTCGGTATATGACTAAATTAATAATTCCTAAAGCTGGCGTACTATTATCTGTAAGTGACACCACAAAAGGTTTACGTTCTCCTTCAAAACAATTATAAACTACAAAACCTTTATCTTCGGTAGGATTTGGTAGTTTTTGCTCATAATATCGTTTTAAATCATTAAATATATCCGTACTTAAATCTATATCTGTACAATTAATTTGAATTTCCACTTCATCTAAACTATCATTCTGTAAATTATAGGTTACAGAGTAATTAGTGATACTATCTATTTTAAACTCAAAATATAAATAATTCGTATCTCTTTCAGTAGGTACTGTTTGTTCTTTTTTAATAATAGAATCTGTACTGCTATTTAAATCTAATCCTCTAATTACGCCATCTTTAGTTTTAATGATGTCATCTAACACCGCATTATATCCTGGAAACACTCTTTGTTTCTTAGGTTGTTCTATTGGTTGCGTATTATTACACGCCCATAAAAACAGTGAAATGACAACTAAAATATAATAAATAATTTTATGCATAAATTATTTTTCTAAATCCTCACTAATTACGGTTTGTACTTCTGGTCTCATTTGTGGAAATAATAATACATCTTGAATAGATGGTTGATTGGTTAACAACATACACAATCTATCAATTCCAAACCCAATTCCCGATGTAGGAGGCATACCATATTCTAAAGCACGTAAAAAATCATAATCAATAAACATAGCCTCATCATCGCCTCGTTCCATAAGCCTTACTTGCTCTTCAAATCGTTCACGCTGATCAATAGGGTCATTTAATTCAGAATAAGCATTAGCTATTTCTTTTCCATTTATCATCAATTCAAAACGCTCTACCAAACCTTGTTTGTCTCTGTGTTTTTTGGTAAGTGGACTCATCTCAACTGGATAATCAGTGATAAATGTAGGCTGTATATAATTTGATTCACACTTTTCACCAAATATAGTATCAATTAGCTTTGCTTTACCCATTGAATTATCAATCTCTAGGTGTAGCTTTTTACACACCTCACGTAATTGAGTTTCATCCATATTACTCACATCAATGCCAGTATGCTCTTTAATAGCATCATAAATAGTAACTCGTTTAAATGGTGGGGTGAAATTAATTAACTTATCTCCTACCGGAATTTCGGCTGTACCATGTAAATCTAGTGCAATTTTCTCGAGTAGTTTTTCGGTAGTGTTCATCATCCAAAAATAATCGCGATAAGCCACATAAAACTCTAAAACCGTAAACTCAGGATTATGTGTTCTATCCATTCCTTCATTTCTGAAATTACGACTGAACTCATACACCCAATCAAATCCCCCCACTATCAATCGTTTTAAATATAACTCGTTAGCAATACGTAAATACAACGGAATATCTAAAGCATTGTGATGTGTGAGAAACGGGCGCGCAGCTGCTCCACCCGGAATAGTTTGTAAAACTGGCGTATCAACTTCTAATGCGCCATTATTGTTTAAAAAATCTCTAATAGATGAAATAATTTTGGAGCGTTGCTCAAATGTTTTCTTAACTTTTGGATTAATGATTAAATCTACATAACGCTGACGATAACGAAACTCTGGATCAGACACCTCATCAAAGGCATTACCTTCAGCATCTGTTTTTACAACTGGCAAAGGCTTTAATGATTTACTTAACAACTTAAAAGAAGTAACATGTATAGAGATTTCACCAGTTTTAGTAGTAAACACATAACCCTCCACACCAATAATGTCTCCTAAATCAATTAATTTTTTCCATACAACATCATACAATGTTTTATCTTCTCCAGCACATATATCATCACGACGAACATAAATTTGAATTCGCTCTGTACTATCTTGAATTAATGCAAAAGCTGCCTTGCCCATATCTCGTACACTCATAATACGACCAGCAATACTTATATCTTTATAGTTAAGCTTATCTCTTTCGTAGTTTTCTTTAATATCCTCGGCTGTTACATTTACTTTAAATTCAGCTGCTGGATATGGATCAATCCCTAGTTTTCTTAACTCCTCTAACTTTTCGCGTCTTAATATTTCTTGTTCGCTTAACTCTTGAAACATAATCTCTATTTAAATAAAATTTTTCCCGAAGTTAATTATTTAAGCCTAGCAATATAACCCAAAACAAGCCTAACTTTTCACATTTTATTAAAAGATAGACCATAAATAAGTGTAATTTTTAAAAATAGAACTATTTTTGAATATGCGATTTTTAACCTCTTTCTCATTCTATTTGCTTTTAGGGTTTTGTATAACCTATATTAACCCTGCATTTGCTCAAGAAAATGAGAAAGAAATGCCACAAACCGAAGCCTCAGATGAGCAAGATCTTTATGTGCCAGACAAAGGGTTCCATTTGGGCGTTATTATTGGGGCTTATTGGGCTAATAGGAATACTGCTTATTTATACGACGGGTATGGTTACGACATATACGGACAACGAAATTCATTTGTTAATAGTGTATTGCGCGACCAGATTGTGAATGTTTATGGCGGCGGTAATGGCGGTGTAGATTATATAGCTCAATTACTTAATGTAAACCCTGGCGATTGGACGTTTACAGAAAGTGATATGCCCGTAAATTTAAGATATACTACTACTTACGTTGTTGGGCTTAACACCCGATATAGGATTGACAAAAAATCAGCCATACTTTTAAATATAAATGGCACAAAACTAAATGTAAATGGTAAATTTACGATTACGGCATTAAACACCACTGGCGCTGGAAATGGCTTAGGTAATGGATTTAACAACACGCCTCGCATTAATCAATTTGCTATTGTTGGATCCGAACAACGTTTGATGTTTCAATTTGGATATCAACGCTTGTTGGGTAAAAACAAACGTCTTAACTTCTTAGTAGAAGCAGGCATGAATATTATCATGTCAAAAGCTCAAAAAAACCAAGCCGTTTTTACGAGTGATTTTAATGGTGGCGCCAATAATTTTACAATTGATTTAATGAATGTATATCGCCAATCACAATATTACTACTACAGTGCAAAATATTTTACTGGTGTAGGCATTGGTGCTTTTGCTGGCTTGGGTATTAATTTTAATATCAATCCTAAATATAGCATTCAACTTTTATATAATCCTTCCTACGACCGCATTACCTTAGGCTATGCCCCAACTTTTAAACTTCAAAATGCTTGCGGATTTAGAGTTTATTATAATCTAAGCTATTAATAAAGGTTAAACGACTTATTTTACGTTATAAGTGGTAATTATATTTGAGTTTATATGATTACTTTTAGGCGTGATTAAATTACATCAAATTCGAAAATCTTACCAACTAAATAATACCTCTTTTGAGGTGTTAAAAGGAATTGATTTGCAGATTAATGAGGGCGAATTTGTTTCCATTATGGGCTCTTCTGGATCGGGAAAATCCACGCTCTTAAATATATTAGGTATTTTAGATAACTATGATAGTGGTAGTTACTACTTAGATAATCTTTTAGTAAAAGATTTATCCCAAACCAAGGCTGCCCAATTACGAAATCAGTTTTTAGGTTTTGTTTTTCAATCATTTAATTTATTATCTTTTAAAAATGCTATGGAAAATGTGGCGCTTCCGCTGTATTATCAAAAAGTATCGCGCAAAGAGAGAAATAAAAAAGCTCTCGAATATTTAGATAAAGTAGGTTTAAAAGAATGGGCTAACCACCTACCTAGCGAAATGAGTGGAGGACAAAAACAGCGTGTAGCCATTGCTAGAGCATTAATAGGAAACCCAAAGGTAATTTTTGCCGATGAGCCAACAGGTGCTTTAGATTCTAAAACCTCGATAGAAGTGATGGATATTTTTAAAGACATTAATCAGCAAGGAAAAACCATTGTATTAGTAACCCACGAAAATGATATTGCCGAAATGACACATCGCACCATTAGATTAAAAGATGGATTAATTGTTTCGTAAAACTATTGTATCATGTTTGACCTAGATAAATGGCAAGAAATATTAGGAACTATTAAAAAAAATAAGCTCCGAACTTTTTTAACCGCATTTAGTGTGGCTTGGGGAATTTTTATCCTTATTGTACTTCTTGCCACAGGCCAGGGTTTACGAAACGGCGCACAAGCACAATTTGGAAATGATGCTGCTAACAGTATTTGGATAGATGGTGGTGAGACTAGCATGGCGTATGACGGCTACAAAACAGGTAGAAAAATTCAGTTAAAAAACTCTGATTTTTATTATGTGAAAAATAATATTGAGGGTGTTGAGTACGCCTCGGCTGTTTATAACGGACGAGCAGGCATGACGCTTTCCTATAAAAATGAGCGAGCAGGTTACACAGTTCGTTCTTGTGCTCCCGATCATAATTTATTAGAGAAAGCTAAAATTGTAAAAGGTCGTTTTATTAATCAAAATGATTTTAATGAATATAGAAAAGTGTGTGTAATAGGAATACCTGTTGAAGAAACACTTTTTAAAGGCGAAGAATCGTTAGGTAAATTTATTGATATATCGGGAACGAAATTTGAAGTTGTAGGTGTTTTTTCAGACCCTGGAAAAGGCGATAATGATAGGGCTTATATTCCATTACTGACTGCGCAACGTATTTATAACGGACAAGATAAAATTGGGATGATGTGGATAAGTACAGGAACCGTTAGTGCTGAATACAGCGAACAAATGGAGCAAAACATTCGACAATTTCTTGCTAAAAAACATCATTTTAATCCCGATGACATGAATGCGATTGGTATTTTTAATAATAATATTGAGTATTGGCGCATAATGAATATGCTTGATGGGGTATCTTGGTTTGTATTCATTATTGGAGTATTTACTTTAATTGCTGGCGTTGTAGGTGTCAGTAATATTATGATGATTGTAGTAAAAGAACGTACCAAAGAAATTGGTGTAAGAAAAGCATTAGGTGCTACACCTTGGTCGGTTATTTCTTTAATATTACAAGAATCGGTTTTTATAACATTTATAGCTGGTTACATAGGTTTAATTTTGGGTGTAGGAACTATCGAGCTAGTTAAATACTTTAAACTGGAAGGTGATTTTTTTAAAAACCCAGAAGTAGATATTTCTGTAGCCATTACAGCAGTTATTTTAATAATTATTGCTGGTGCTTTAGCTGGATTTTTTCCTGCCCTTAGAGCATCAAAAGTTGAACCCATAGTTGCATTAAGAGACGAATGATGATTTTTGAGAAAGATAATTGGCAAGAAATTTTTGCAACAATTCGTAAAAATAAACTACGAACATTTTTGACTATGTTAGGTGTGTTTTGGGGAATTTTTATGTTGGTAATTATGTTGGGCGCTGGCAATGGCTTACGTCATGGTATTTTACGAGAGTTTGGAGGTAGTGCCACAAATAGTTTTTTTGTGTGGGCGCAACAAACAACTAAAGCATACAAAGGCATGAAACCAAATAGGATTTTTAATTATAAAACAAACGATATTAAGGCCATTGAACAACTACCCGAAGTAGCTGTGGTATCTCCATTAAACCAGTTAGGTGGCCACGAAGGTACTAATAATGTAATGAGGGGTTTAAAAACAGCAGCTTGTGAAATTCAGGCTTGTTATCCAAACATTTCAGACATATCGGAAATTAGAATTAACAAAGGACGATTTATAAATGCTTTAGATATAAAAGAAAAACGAAAAGTATGCGTCATTGGTCCTCGTGTAGCTGAAATGTTATTTAAGAAAGATGAGGATGTTATTGGTGAATATATTAAAATTAATGGTGTGTATTTTAAAGTTGTAGGATTAACAGAAATAGCCATTGGCGGACAAGAAGGCAGAGAGCAATCTCAACGCATAAACATTCCTTTTACTACATTTCAAAATGCGTTTAATTATGGTGATGTGGTTGGCTGGTTTGCTATTAAATCTAAAGAAGAAGTGCCTGCCGAAGTTTCTGAACAACGAGTTGTAGAACTATTAAAAGAACGTCATAAAATTGCCCCTGATGATTTAAAAGCCATAGGGCATTGGAATATGGCAACAGAGTATAACAAACTCACTGGTCTTTTTTCTGCTATTGAAATTTTAGTTTGGATTGTAGGTGTAGGAACTCTATTAGCTGGGGTAATTGGTATTAGTACCATTATGCTTATTGTTGTAAAAGAACGCACAAAAGAAATTGGAGTGAAAAGAGCCTTAGGAGCGGTACCTGCGCAAGTAATAGGTCAAATTGTACTAGAAGCCATTTTCCTAACCTCTATTTCTGGATACTTTGGTTTGGTGTTTGGGATAGGTATTTTAGAGGGATTAGATAAAGCTATTGGCAATTCGGGTGGCCTATTTACTAACCCCACAGTTGATTTAGCTGTTGCCATAAAAGCTTTAATTGTACTTATAATTAGCGGAGCTTTAGCAGGACTTTTACCAGCCAGTAAAGCAGTAGCAATTAAACCAGTAGAGGCATTAAGAACAGAATAATAAATTTTTAACTCAAACAAAAATGATAAAACAAACAATTAAAATTACGTTCCTCATTTTATTTATAGGATTAGTGTTTTGGACATTTTACTTTTTATATAATAAATCGCAAAAACCACCTGAGGTTTATAAAACCATCAAACCATTTGATACAACTATTATCAAAAAAACAGTAGCTACTGGTTCGGTAACACCACGTAAAGAAATTAATGTAAAACCACAGGTTAGTGGAATCATAGAAAAGCTTTACATTATTGCAGGACAAGAAATAAAGCAAGGTGATATTATTGCTAAGGTGAAAATTATACCCAATATGTTAAACCTTGCTAATGCTGAAAACAGAATTAATACCGCTCAAGTTAATTTTGATAATGCAAAATTAGATTACGATCGCAATAAAACCTTATTTGACCAAAATGTAATTTCTAAAGCCGATATGCAGGTTTATGATATGAAATTAAACGCTGCAAAAATTGAATTAGAATCCGCTCAAAATCAATTACAAATTATTAAGGAGGGCGCTTCAAAAACAGCTGGCGCAACTAGCAATACATTTGTAAAAGCTACTATTACCGGTATGGTGTTAGATGTCCCTGTAAAAGAAGGAGGACAAGTGATTGAAAGCAACACCTTTAACGAAGGAACAACTATAGCTGTAGTTGCTAATATGGGTGAAATGATTTTTGAAGGTAGATTAGATGAAAGCGAAGTTGGAAAAATTAAAGAGAACATGGATATTGTATTAACAATAGGTGCGATTGATAAAGAAAGTTTTACAGCAAAGCTTGAGTATATTGCACCTAAAGGGGTTATCGAAAATGGCGCTATACAGTTCTTAATTAGGGCAGCCATTGACAAAACGAACTCTTCATTTTTAAGAGCTGGTTATAGTGCTAATGCAGATATTATTCTTGATAAAAAAGAAAGAGTTATGGCAATTCCAGAAAGTGTTTTACAATTTGACAAAGAAAAACCTTATGTAGAAATTGAAACTAAAAAACAAGTTTTTGAGAAACGCTTTATCAAAACAGGATTATCTGACGGTTTAAATATTGAGGTTTTAGAGGGTTTACAAAAAACCGATCATATTAAAACACCTCAGTTGGAAGAAATAAAAGATTAAAATTTAGCTTGGATACCTATTCCAATATTAGCGCCACCACCTACTAAATCAAGTGCATCATCTAGTTTAGTAAACGTATTTTGAAAGTCCATATCTCTATAAGCGCAATGTACGTAAGCTAAATTAAGATACATTCCAACGTATTTTCCAAAATAGAAACGAGGTTGAAAATGAATATCATATATTAATCCACCCCCTTTAGCTTGCGACACATAGGCATCACGCGCATCCCAATTTAAGTGTGAATATCCTATGTTAAAACCTGCCAACATATCCACATATTTTGACCGTACAAAATGAGCATTAACTAATACAGATCCATCTACAGATGTAACAGATGGTTTTGTGTTAGTAACCGAATCAGTTTCAGTAAAATAATCTGAATATTGCACTTTTGCACCAACCCCCAACCAATTTAAAACTCCATACTCGTAATGCAAACTAAATATTTTATTAGCAGCAGCCTCTTTTTTAGAAGTAGGTTGAGAGGCAATTTTAGATGTGTAACTATAAATTCCTAAGTCTGCTCCCAGCGCCACTACATTTTTTCCTTTTTCAAAACTTCGTTGAGCTTGAGTAATAAAAGAGAAACAAACTAATAAAGTAATTATGTATTTAGTCATAGTTTTATTTTTTCATAAAATTACAGCAATTTAATGAATTATGGGAATTTTTATTTTATCTATATTTCTAAAATAAATTAGTAATATTGATATATCCATTTAGGTCTTATGTCATTATACATTGTTAAAATAGCTTATAACGAAGATACCATTCAGCGTATCATTCAGCTACGTTATGAAGTGTTGCGTAAACCATGGCAAAAACCTATTGATACAGCTAGCGATGAACTAGAGCAAACCGCTATTAACGCCTATATTGAAGAAAATGGAGAAATCATTGCCTGCGGAAGATTACAAGATAACGGGCATAGCACTGGGCAAATTCGATTTATGGCGGTAAGTAAGTCTCATCAAGGTAAGGGTTTAGGAAAACTAATTTTAATAAAATTAGAACAAGAAGCCAAACGTATTGGATTAACCCAAATAGAGTTACAAGCTAGAGAAAATGCTGTTAAATTTTACGAAGCCAATGGCTATACTATAAAAGAAAAAAGTTTTGTACTTTGGAACATCATTCAGCACTTCTTAATGTTTAAGATGCTAAGTTAATCTTCAAGAAGTGAGTTAATTCTTTTATAACGTCATTTACTGATATATCACGAATACATTTAAAATCAGGGCAATCATTTGGATTTTTTACACGTTGATGATTAGCTCCAATCCAAGAACTACAAGGCGCACAAGGCAAACTAAGCGACTGTATATGATGTTTTCTATGTAACCAATTATAACCGTACTGAATAGGATTTGAAGCACCCCAAATTGTAAATGTTGGTTTATTAAATAAAACAGCTATATGCATTAATCCACTATCTAATCCAATATAGGCTTGTGAATGATATATTAAATTCATCACATCACTTAGTTTTGTTTTTCCGATTAATGAGATAACATGCGGATAATTTTGTTTGGCCAGAGTATAATGTAAGTTAATCTCTGATTGATCACCTAATAAAACAATAGTTGTATCAGAAATTTGATTAAATAACTTTAACCAATTTTCAAATGGCCAATTTTTAAAAGATGCTTTATTATTTGCTGAACTTGGCTGAACAATAATATAGTGTTTGGGTAACTGATATTGAGCAATAGATTGTGGATTAAAACTAATTTTAAAATCTAAATCTTGCAATGAAGCCTCTGATTGAAATAAATGTAGGTTTTGGAGTGCATCATGAATACCAATTTTAGGGTTTAAGAAATGAACAGTGTTAGAAGTTTTATTTGGTTCAAAACTTTTATAGTTTGTATATAATTTTTTTGCCAAGATTTTAGAAACCCAAAAATGTGCTCTACTAAAAGCAAAATGATTTAAAAAGACAAGATCAAATTTTTTGTAATGACTAATAGCAAAAAACAACAAAGTTGGTTTATGTAGAGCTACTTTTTTAAAATCAAATAATTGAACATTCTCAAACATTGTTTCGCATTGATAAGGCGAAGTAAATAGACCAGTAACTAAAAATCCATCTTTTTTCAAGGCGTTTATGAGTGGTATTAACAAAACTGCATCTCCTACTCCTGCAGATACAAAAACTAAAGCATGTTTGTGTTTATTTATACTCATCTAACTCTCTCTAAAATTGTTTTATTAATTTCTTCGATAGACGGGATACTTGTATTCGATTGATGGATAAAGATATAATTATTAATGTATTCTTTGCTTCCAAAATAAGATTCATGGTTGGTTAAGTGTGTTTTATCTTCATAAGGAAACAATTGTAATACCTTTTTTGAGAAATAATAACATAGGTAGCCTTGTTGTTTAAATTGATTAAATATGATTTCTAAATCTGTGTTTTGATGATGCCTTTGTTCTATTTCAATTATTAAAGTTGGGTGAAATTGAGCGAGGTAATTTTTTGCACCTTTTAATACATTAAGCTCATGTCCTTCTACATCAATTTTTATAAGATCAGGTTTAAGATTCTGTTGTGTTACAAAATTATCTAGACTGTCTGTTTTCACCTTATATATAATAGCTTCGGTTTCATTAACTTCTTTATGATGAACTTCTAATGAACTTAAACAATTATCAAGAACCCCATTAATTAATGGGATTTTAAATTGAAATTCACCTTTTTTGTCGGACAAAGCCAAGGATAAAACATGGCTTTGAGAAAAAATATGTTTTAATTGATAGTTAAGTCTTTTTTCGGGTTCAAACAAATAGATTTGATTTGCTGAAATGTGTTTTTCGGAATACAACGCGTATTCACCTTTATTAGCACCAATATCAAAAAAAATAGAATTTTTGTTTAAGAAAAATTCTAATAGTAACAACTCAGCATCAAACTCAGAACTTGAAAGTGTTTGCCAATTAAGATGTTGGTAATGTCTAAATACTCGATTTTTTATAAATCGAGGATAAACAATTAACAATATATTTTTAAAGAGTTGACGCAAAGATTAGATATGTTTATTTGGGATACAATATAAAGCTAATTTTGCGGTTATGTAACAAGTCCACGAAAATTTCATATTTTTATCCGACCTATCAATTAAAAAGCTTTGCTAAAAAACATCATATCTACTTTATTTACAAAAGGCGTTGTAGCAATTATTAACTTATTAATCTTACTGATAAGTAGTAAACAATTAGGCGGTGATGGTAGAGGATATGTAAGTTTAATAATATTAAACATAGCCATTATTCAAATTATAACAGAAATATATACAGGTTCTGCAACTGTTTACTTTATATCCAAACAACCATTTCGTCAATTATACAATTTTGGAACTTTTTGGGCAATACTTTGCACTTTTATCATTGTTGGAATCATGTATTTGTTATATGTTTTCTTTGACATTGGTATTGGTGGTTTTTGGTTACACTTATTATTCCTTTCTTTTTTAATTATCCAACATTCTTTTCACATGGTTGTTATTTTAGCCAAAGAAAAAATCAAGTTATATAACTTTTTAAATTTACTTCAGCCATTCATGTTATTGCTCGTTCTATTGATGTTCTTTTTCCTTTTCCAAAATAAAAATTTTATTAGTTATATCTATGCTTTGTATATTTCTTTTGGCATTGCAATTTTTATATCTTCTATTCAGTTGTTTAAAATTTATCAATCTACCTCTCACAACCAAACTACTGAATTTCATCCCATAAAAATTATCGAAAATGGATTTTATAATCAATTAGCCAATTTATCGCATATATTAAGTAACCGCTACAATTTTTATTTATTAGGTAATACTGTGTTGGTGGGCGTATATTCGAGCGCTACCTCACTCATTGAATCATTATGGATAATAAGTGGTAGTGCCTCACCTATAATTTTAGCACACATAGCTAATGAAAAAGACCCCGAAAACAATGCAAGACTAACTTTAGCTTATGCTAAAATCTGTTTTCTATTAAGCTTAATATGTGTGATATGTCTTTATTTTATTCCTCGTGATTTTTTTGTGTTTTTACTTGGGCAGGATTTTATTCATATAAAAACCGTTATGCTATACCTTTCGCCAGGTGTGCTATGTATAAGTTTTGCCACTATTATTAGTCATTATTACTCTGGATTAGGGAAACAAAAAATACTATTAATGGCTAATAGTACGGGATTTTTAGTTACCATTTGTTTAAGTAAATATTTAATTTCCAAAGATCAACTCTTAGGAGCTTCGTACACCGCTACTCTTTCTTATGCCACTACTACTATCGTTTTAGTTTGTGTTTTTTTATGGCAAAATAAATTTAGAATAACCGATTTTTTTAACCTCAAACAAGATGTAGCACTTTTAAAGAAGCATTAAGGTTAACTTCATTACTCAATACATCAGCTATTTCAATCTTTAAATTAACCTATTCAAGAATTTGTTGTTTTTTAAAATAACCTTTTTAGGTTTTATATCGTATAAGAATATAGCAACTATAAAAAGAATAGAAATCATGCAGTCATAAGTGAGCTATTAGCTCAAATAAACAAAGTATAAATTATAAACTAAAATATAAAAAAATGAAACAAAGTATTAACTCTTCAAAACCTATTCGTCATGAAAACTTATTTACTAACCGCTGTTGTAATGGCTGCATTCAGTTGTACGACAGCTATTGGGCAACCAGCCAACTCCGCCTCTCCGATTGATAGTCTTGCTCAATTTAATCAAAAACAATGGACTAATTTTTATTGGTCTCAACATTCCACTCCGAGTGGATTAGCTGAATTTTTGAATGCTCATCAACGAGATTACATCCGAGAAACGTTTTTCCCTACCCAACGTTCATCAGCTCAAAACCCTGTTCCACAACAAGCTTGTACAAATATTGATTTTGAAAATGGTGATTTAACCGGTTGGCTACGTTCAAGTGGTTACAACCCTGGTTACAATGCCCAAGGCTGTTGCCAAAGTGCTGGTGGCGCTCAAAATATTATGACAGGTGCTGGAACCGACCCTTGTGGCGGTTTTCCTGTGGTAGCGCCTGGTGGTAATTTTTCATTAAGGCTTGGCAACAATGGTTCTGGTGGTATTGCTGATAGAATTGAGCAAACATTTATGGTTACACCCGCTAATGCTAATTTTACCTACAAATATGCTGTAGTATTAGAAGACCCAGGCCATGCGACAAGCGATCAACCAAGCTTTCAAATTGATATGGTTGATTCAACTAATACGCCTATTCCTTGTACATTTTACAATGTGGCAGCTGGTCAAAACATACCAGGTTTTATAAATTCCACGACTTGTAACAATGTGGTATATAAACCATGGTCGAGTGTAAGTGTTGATTTAACTAATTATATTGGGCAAAATGTTACCATTCGCTTCACCACTTATGATTGTGCACTTGGCGGACATTATGGCTATGCATATATAGATGGTAGCTGTCTAGATTTTAATATAACTCAAGATGCAAATTTATGTCAAGGTAATACTATACAATTAACAGCTCCTATTGGCTTTTCTACTTATAACTGGACACTTCCAAATGGTGCATCAGCAACCGGACAAGTTTTAACAACGGGCATTCCAGGTGTTTATACCGTAACTTTAACTACTATTACTGGTTGTCCTGGACCAACACTTACCTACTCTTTAACTCAATACCCAAAACCTACAGCTAATTTTTTACCCATACAAACTACTGCATGTACTCATAGCCTTACATTTGTGAATACGAGTACAGTAAGTAGCGGCAATATTGTAATGAGTAATTGGAATATGGGTGATGGCAATACATCTAACAACTTAAATAGTTTTAACAATTACTCTAATGATGGGACTTATAATGTACAACTCATTAGTACTAGTAATATGGGTTGTAGAGATACAGTTATAATTCCAATTACAATTTTACCATTACCAGTTGTAACATTTACAGCTAATGCTGTGTGTTTAAATAATACAACCTCATTTCTCAACACCACCTCTATAAATAATGGTTTTGTAACAACTTCAATTTGGCAGTTTGGCGATGGTTCAAGTTCAAATTTGGCACAACCAACACATACTTATGCTAATGCGGGTTCCTTTCCAGTAACATTAATTGTAACTACTAATTCAAATTGCGTGAATAGTATAACTCAAAATGTTACCGTACATCCTTTGCCAGTTGCTAATTTTACTAGTAACGAACCATGTTTAAATCAAGCTACACACTTTAATAATTTAAGTACCATTGCTTCGGGTAGTATCATTAAATATCGTTGGGATTTTGAAAATGACGGCATCATAGACGACTCAACTGCTAATCCAAGTCATTTATATCCTAGTGCAGGCACACAACAATCAAGATTACAAGCCATATCCAATAATAATTGTAGTAATCAAAATCTTGGCAATGTGATGGTGCATTATAACCCAACTGCTAATTTTCAAGTACCTTCTACCTGTATTCCTAATGCTACTTCATTTAATAACCTTTCTACAAGTAGTGATGGCATTATCACCTCATACGCTTGGGATTTTAATGGTGATAATGTAACAGATAATGTGCAACAAAATCCTCAATATATATTTACATCAAGCGGAAATTTTGGAGTAAAACTCGAAGTCCAAACACAATATGGTTGCGTCAATACAATTATAAAATCAGCTTTTGTAAATCCAAGCCCTAGCTCATCTTTTGTTGCTCAAAATAATGAGGGTTGCCCAAGTTTATGTGTCAATTTTATAAATCAATCTAACATTAGTAGTGGCCAAATTGTAACTAATCAATGGATTTTTGGCGATGGAAGCAATCCAGATTATAGCCTTAATCCTACACACTGCTACCAAACAGGAAACTACTCAGTGGCACTAAAAACTGTATCTGATAGTGGTTGCATTAATGAAACAACATTACCTAACATAGTAAATGTGTATCCTACACCAACCGCTAATTTTTATATCACACCTGAAAAGGTTGATATTACACAACCTCTCATTCAAGTAGCAGATGCCTCCATTGGCGCCTCATCAGTTAGTTATTTGTTTGATAATGGCACTATTAAAAACACCCCTAACTTTGATTATCAATTCAACACCAATTCTGCCAAAACAGTTTCAATAATGCAATTTGCCATTAATACCTATGGTTGTCGAGATTCAATTATAAAACAAGTAGAAATTAAACCCGCATTTGTTATTTATATTCCAAATGCTTTTACTCCTAATGGTGATGGATTAAACGATGGTTTTCAAGCGAAAGGCATGGGTATAATGGACTTTAAATTACAAGTATTTGACCGCTGGGGAGCTTTAGTTTTCGAAACATCTGACATAAATAAAGCATGGGATGGCAGTATAAATGGAAATGGTGGCGGAGAGGACTCAAAACAAGAGGTTTATGTGTGGAAAGCAAGTGTGGTGGATGTTTTAAGAGAAAAACATAGCCTAATTGGCCATGTTACTTTATTAAAATAATGTCAAAAAGACATTGAAAACTATTTGGTTTAAAGTTTGATTAAAGAAAATAACAAACTTACCTTAGTAAGTAAAATATAAGTATTAACCTTTAAAAAAAATTAAAATGGCACTAGAAATAACCGATTCGAACTTTGAACAATTAGTTTTAAAATCAGATAAACCAGTATTAGTTGATTTTTGGGCAGAGTGGTGTGGTCCATGCCGTATGGTAGGCCCAGTAGTTGAAGAGTTAGCTAAAGATTATGACGGAAAAGCTTTAGTAGGAAAAGTAAATGTGGACAACAATTCTGAAATTTCAGCTAAGTACAGCATTAGAAATATACCTACTTTATTAGTATTTAAAAATGGCGAAGTAGTTGATAAACACGTAGGTGTAGCCGCTAAAAATGTGTTAGCTGGTAAGTTAGACGCACATTTATAAATTAAGAAAACAATCACAAAAAGCCGCAATAATGCGGCTTTTTGTATTTTATTAACCTAAAATACTATCTCAAAATATATTATAATTAATAACATTTGTAATTTGGAGATTACTCATAATTCAATTGAAATCCTTAAATTTGCGCCATGCAAATTCAAGTGATGAAATCTAAACTGCATTGCGTAACTGTAACTCAGGCAGAATTAGATTATATTGGAAGCGTAACCATTGACGAAGATTTGATGGATGCTGCTAATTTTATTGAAAACGAACAAGTTCATATCCTAAATAAAAATAATGGACAACGTTTTATTACATACGTTATTAAAGGGAAAAGAGGAAGTGGTGTTATTTGTTTAAATGGACCAGCTGCTAAGCTCGTAAATCTTGGTGATGTGGTTATTATTGTATCTTATGCAACTATGGATTTTGAAAAAGCCAAATCATTTAAACCTTGGGTTGTGTTTCCAGATACAAAAACCAACCAATTAAAATAACAAAATGACAAAAAACAACAGCAAATCCATTATTCAATTTATTATTTTATTGGGTATAGGTGTTGTTTTAGTATGGCTTTCCTTCAAATCAGTTTGGGCAGATAAAGATAAAATTATAGAATCCTTTCAATCTGCTAATTACGTGTGGGTAGCCATTTCATTAATCATTTCGTTTCTTAGCCATTTTCTAAGAGCCTATCGATGGAATTATTTATTAAAACCTACAGGTCATTCGGTTACTCTTTTTAATGCAACTGCCGATGTATTGGTTGGTTATTTTGCTAATTACGGACTTCCTCGTATGGGCGAAATTACACGTTGCACCTTAGCCACTAAGTACGACAATGTTCCTTTTGAAATTGCTCTCGGAACCGTTATAACAGAGCGTATTATTGATATGTTATTAATGATATTAATTTTTGTACTTACTTTAATATTTCAATTTTCTCAACTTCAAGAACTCACCATCACTTATATCTACAATCCATTAATAAATAAGCTAGATGGCATGACGCAAAACCCATTCAAACTATTAATATTGATTGGGATTTTAATTCTATGTGTGATTTTATTTTTCATGCTTCGTAAAAAATACGGCAGTTTATTAAAAGGAAAATTAGGAGCAATAATCTCTGGTTTTGCAAAAGGATTAAGTTCAATAAAAGACATGGAGAATAAATTTCAATTTATTGTTTTAAGTATCTTAATTTGGGCGGCCTATTTTTATAGTCTTTATGCTTGTTTTTATGTTTTCTCCGACACTGCACGTTTAGGACATTCCGAATGTTTAGCATTATTACTCTTTGGAACATTTGGTGTCGTATTATCTCCGGGTGGCTTGGGAGCTTATCCAGCTATAGTCTCAGCACTTTTAATGTATTATGGTATCAATCAAATTGCAGCATTTTCATTCCCTTGGATTAGCTGGACATCACAATTTGTGATGATTATTGTACTTGGTTTATTAAGTTTAATTTTGCTTCCACTAGTAAACAAACAAAAAAACAATGACGTTTTATCAGAAACTGAAAAATAAAATTGTAAATAAGCAACAGCTTTCAGAACGACTTAACCAATGGAAAGCCGATAAACAAACTATTGTGTTTACAAACGGTTGTTTTGATATTTTACATCGTGGACATGTTGAATACCTTAATCATGCTAGAGATTTAGGTAATAAACTAGTGCTTGGTTTAAATACCGACAACTCCGTAAAACGCTTAGGAAAATCGCCCGAAAGACCTATTAATACAGAAGATACACGCGCCATAATACTTGCCGGATTAGAATGTGTGGATGCCATTATTTTATTTGATGAAGATACGCCACTAGAACTGATAAAATTTGTACAACCTGATGTATTAGTTAAAGGAAATGACTATAAAGCAGAAGCTATTGTAGGGTATGACGAGGTAACAAACAGAGGCGGAAAGGTTATTACCATTCAATTAGTTGAGGGTTTTTCTACCACTAAATTAATTGAAAAGATGAAGTCGGATAAATAACGCTAAAAGGTTAATATCTTAAAAAACTAATCTATTTTCTTTATTAAATAAAGCCTTACTTTAACACTTATTTAATTAAAAGTGTCGAACCCATTAAAAAAATTAGCATCGCAAACGGTGGTGTATGGTTTAGGTAGTATTTTACCTAGGGTTATCACGTTTTTATATTCATTTATCTTAACGTATGTTTTTAAAGAACCTGCCGAACTATCTGTAAATACAGAGTTTTACGCTTATATGAGTTTCTTAAACATTTTATTTACCTACGGTATGGAAACCGCTTTCTTCAACTTCTCCAGAAAATCTGAAAATAAGGATGTGGTGTTTTCAACGGCTTTCATTTCTATATTAAGCAGTAGTATTGTGCTTAGCTTAATACTAGCGACATTTTCTGGTAGTATTGCTGATTTTATTAAAGAACCTGAGCATGTAAATTTTATAATTTGGTGTATTTTAATTGTTGCCACAGATGCCATTATGGCGATACCATTTGCAAAATTAAGACAAACGAATAGAGCAAATAAATTTGCAGGATTAAAAATTTTAAATGTATTGATCTTTATTTTAGTTTGTATTTTTTACCTCAACATTTGCAAACCGGCTTATTATTCAAACCCAGAGTCAGCCTTAGCAAAATGGTATAATCCAGAGGTTGGTGTTGGATACGTGTTTATTGCTAGTTTAGTAGCAAATCTTATTACCATGTTATTTCTAGCTAAAGAAATTACTTCAGTACCATTAATTTTTGATAAAAAAATTTGGAAAGACATGTTACAATATGCTTGGCCACTTCTCATCTTAGGTTTTGCCGGCATGATTAACGAAACCTTTGACCGATTTATTCTAAAATATTTATTACCCGAAGATATTGCCCGATTTGAATTAGGCGTATATGGCCAATGTTATCGCATTGCTATGTTAATGACCATATTTACAACAGCCTTTAAATATGCCGCTGAACCTTTTTTCTTCAACAACGCTTCTGATAAAAATTCTAATAAACTTATTGCTATCACTATGAAATATTATGTGATTTTTTGCCTATTTATTTTTGTAGGCATCATGATGAATTTACCTTGGCTTCAACATATCATAAGCGAACGTTACCGCGAAGGGATTGCTGTAGTTCCTATTTTATTACTTGCTAACCTTTGCGTGGGTGTATATTGGAATTTATCTATCTGGTTTAAATTAACTGGACAAACCAAATTTGGCGCTGGTATTACCATTGCTGGTGCCATTATTACTTTAGTAATTAATTTTGTATTCGTTCCAAGTCATGGTTACATTGCTTGCGCTTGGGCAACTTTTGCTTCATATTGCTTTATGATGATTGTATCTTATTTATTAGGGCAAAAATATTACCCTATTAAATATAATTTAAAAAGTATTTTTGTATTTGCAAGCTTAGGACTCCTGTTATATTTTATATCCACACTATATCAAGATTTAGAAAATGTTATTATTAAACTCATAATTAATAATGCTTTGTTTGCATTTTATCTATTAGTTTTTTATAAATTGGAGTTTCAAAATTTAAAGAAACTTAAAGAACTAAAATAACCATGATAGTAAAAGTAGTAAACCAATCCAAACACGAACTACCACAATACGCCACCGAACTTTCAGCAGGCCTAGATTTACGTGCTAATATTGATAACCCTATAGAGGTAAAACCCTTGCAAAGAGTTTTAGTACCAACTGGTTTATATATTGAATTAGCCAAAGGCTATGAAGCACAAGTAAGACCAAGAAGCGGTTTAGCTTTTAAAAACGGTATCACTGTTTTAAACTCTCCAGGAACCATAGATGCCGACTATCGTGGTGAGTTAAGAGTATTACTGGTAAATTTATCGGATACTACTTTTGTAATTAATGATGGCGAACGTATTGCTCAAATGGTAATTGCTAAACATGAGCAAATTAAATGGCAACAAGTAGATAGTTTAGAAGAAACAACCAGAGGCGCCGGAGGTTTTGGACATACAGGAGTGAAATAAATTAGTATTCCTTTGGATCTTCAAAAACATAATCAAAAGGCAAACACACTTAAAAAAGAGAATAAGATCTTTTACGACAAATTAAAACGAACTAAACCGAAAAACTTAGATCAGTATTTTCACGAGCTACACGACGAAGTATTTGAGAAGATAGATTGCCTAAGTTGTGCAAATTGTTGTAAAACCACCTCTCCTATATTTTATAACCGAGATATAGAACGCCTAGCCAAACACTTCAGAATAAAACCAGGTGAATTTATTGAGAAGTATCTTAAAATTGATGAAGATAAAGATTATGTTTTAACTCAAGCACCTTGCCCATTTTTGGGAGAAGACAATTATTGTTCGGTATATGAAGCAAGGCCTAACGCTTGTAGAGAATATCCTCACACGAACCGAAAAAGAATGGAACAAATTTTAGAGCTCACTTATCGAAATACCATGGTGTGCCCGGCAGTACTTGAAATTACAGAGCGATTAAAAAAAGTTTTATAATAATTTTACTTTATATTTTTCAGCCATTTTTTGGAGTTGCTCATTACTAACACCATGTGTGTTTTGTTGCCCATGATAATTTTCAACAGTAACAACAAATAAAGCATAATGATATTTTGAGGCCAATTTAAAATAAGGCTCCATTTCCCAATCCAAGGTAAATGTATTATGTACAAAAACTTTTGGAAATTTTTGTTGAAGCGCATCTTCGGTTAGTTGTTCGCATTGCTTATACGCTTTAAAATTTTCATTAAAATTAAATACATACTCGCCCGTGTGTTCATCAGTAAAATAATCATCAACCGAAAAAATAGGATAGGTATTCTCTTCAGATAAAACTTTAGCTAAGGTAGATTTTCCACTACCCGGCAAGCCTCTTAGCAATATCAAACAATACGGTTCCATATCTTCTAAGTTACAAAATTTAGAGCTGAATAGCAAGAGTTTGTGTGATAAATAAAGTTGTTAAGCTTATTTTAATTCACAAGTAGTTATTTCTCCACCTTAACTACCCTGATGATTATACTTACTGCATTTCTTTCTAGCTTCTGATTTTGAAACAGCACTTATTTGTTTAGTTGAATTTGTGGTTGTTTGAAAATGACTTAGAGTTGTTGTTTCACATTCACAATTATATTTTTTACATCCAAAAACTATAAAAATAATAATGATGAGAAATATTGATTTCGTTATCAAAAAATTATTAGTGCACTTGCCGAAACAGATAAACCAAGCAGTAAACTTACACTTAATGTTGAATAATGAATTTTTTATACATATCTCCACTCTTTGCACTCGTTATTTTTAATGTATAAACACCTGTAGGTAATTTTGAAATATCAATTGAGTCTGAATAATCTTGAGTTATTACAACTTGGCCTAAATTATTAAGAATATCAATTTTTGTTTTTAAACTCATTTTATCATCCGACATAATTTGGATAACATGAGTTGCAGGATTAGGATATATCTTAATTTCTGATTGTTTTTCAAAAGAGTTTAAACCTGCTATACATGAGTTATAACAAACTTTACGAACTCTCAAATCATCAGAAATGTATAAATTTCCGAATTTATCAAAGGTAACATCCATTGGAGAATACAATTGGGCACTAGTTGCAGGGCCACCATCACCAGAATAACCTCCACCAATTCCTGTTCCTGCTAATTTAGAGATAATTCCATTTGAGTCAACTTTTCTAACAACTCCGTATTCTCTATCACCAAAAATTAGATTTCCTAAACTATCAACTTCTAATCCTCTTGTACTTCCCATATCAGCATTAATGGCTAATCCTCCATCTCCTGAGTTACCCTGTATGCCAGTTCCTACAACAGTAGTTATGATTCCAAGATTATCAATTTTTCTTATACGATTATTCACTGCATCGCCAATATAAATGTTATTAAATTTGTCAGTCGCTATGCCTAAAGGATTGTTGAATTTAGCATTAACTGCCAACCCTCCATCACCTGAAAAACCAGGCCCGTTACCACCAGCAAAAGTTGTAATTATTCCATTTTTATCTACTACTCTAATCCTATTATTACCTGCATCTGCAATATATATATTACCGTATTTATCAATTGCTACATCTGATGGGAAATATAATCCTGCATTTTTTGCAGGACCACCATCACCACTATAATAACCTTGTCCTTGATATACCTGATAAGGTGCTCCAGCTATTGTTGTAATAATTCCATTTGTGTCTATTTTACGAACTTGATTATATTGAGCTTCGGCAAAATATAAATTACCAACAGAATCGATGGTTAAACCCCAAGGATGGCGAACCAAAGCGTTAGTAGCTGGAATACTATCGGCTAAATTTGCCATTAACCCTCCAGCAATAGTTGTTATAATGCCATTCGAATCAACTTTTTTGATAAGGCCATAATACCATTCGCAAAAATAGACATTACCTTTTTTATCGGTTACAATCCCTGTTGGAGAAGTAATATCAGCCAAAATTGCTGGGCCACCGTCACCTGAATAACCAAAATTACCAGTCCCTGCAAAGGTATATATATTTTGAGCATTAACTACATAGGTAAAACTCAAAACATGAATTAAAAACAAAAACTTATTCATAACCATAAAGACACAAAATTATTTTTTACCTATATAATAAAAAGACATTGGAGCACTGGATGGTATATAATTTACATAAATACTATCTCCTGAAAATTTACCATAACAACGTTGGGTAATTCCCTTAAAATTGTTATTAATAAGCTTAACATTAAAAACACCCGAACTCGATGTGATTACTATCATAGAGTCAGTTTGACTCTTAGCTATATTAATAGTATATGACGATGAATCTACTACATAATTATATTCGGAATTCATATACCTGTAATATACTTTTCCAGGATAATTACCCACATACGCATCTCGATAATCGGAGGGAATAATTATTGTTGTAAATGACATTAATATTAATGTCATTGATAATATTAAACTATTTTTTTTTCATTTATTTCTTTTTTTTGAATTCAAAAGGTCGGTGTAAAACCTTTTCTATATCAAACTATTTGCTCATTAATTTTGGTGAAAACAGCCATAGCCTCATTTACACTTTTAATACCTTCAATGGTAAGCCATAGTTTATTGTTCTTTTCTTTTAAGGCAGTTTGTTTAGGGGTTTTTTGTGCAAAGGCAAGTACCGCCTTAAACATAGGTGAGTTATAATATTCGCTATCTTGCTTACTCAAAAAATAAGCTAACATTTTATTATCTTTTAAAGTAATTTTTTCAAAGCCCAATTTCATAGCAGCCCAACGCATTCTTACCACATTAATTAACTCTATTACTTCATTAGGCAATGGACCAAAACGATCGCGTAAATTAGTCTCATAGTTTAATAACTCTTCTTCTTTAGTTATATTATCTAATTCTCGATACAATAATAAACGCTCTGTTAAATTACCTACATAAGAATCCGGTATCAATAATTGTAAATCGGTATCAACTATGGTTTCTTTTACAAATTGCCTCGAAAACACTGCTTTATTTTGGCCATTTGTATCTTCGGTATTATCTATTGATGTTTTATACCAATCTTCTTCTTTTAACTCTTCAATAGCCTCATTTAAAATTTTCATATAAGTGTCAAAACCCATATCATTTATGAAGCCACTTTGTTCGCCACCTAATAAATTTCCAGCACCTCTAATGTCTAAATCGCGCATGGCTATATGAAAACCGCTACCTAAATCACTAAACTCTACAATGGCCTGCAATCGTTTACGAGCCTCTGTAGTAAGGTTAATAAAAGGTGGCGTTAATAAGTAACAAAATGCTTTTTTGTTGCTACGTCCTACCCTACCACGCATTTGATGTAAATCACTCAATCCAAAATTTTGAGCATCATTTATGATAATGTTATTCTCATTACTAATATCTAAACCAGATTCAATAATGGTAGTGGCTACCAACACATCAAACTCACCTTCAATAAATGATAGTAAAGTGTCTTCTAGTTTATCGCCATCCATTTGGCCATGTCCCACTGCTACTTTAGCTTCTGGAACTAAGCGTTGCACAATACCCGCTACTTCTTGTATATTTTGTACTTTATTATGCACCACATAAACTTGTCCTCCTCTAGCAAGTTCATAAGCAATAGCATCTCTTAATAATTCTTCGCTAAATGTTGAAAGCTCTGTTTGTACTGGATAACGATTAGGTGGTGGCGTAGAAATAACCGACAAATCTCTTGCGCCCATTAAGCTAAATTGCAATGTTCTTGGGATAGGTGTTGCAGTTAAAGTAAGTGTATCCACATTGGTTTTAAAGGTCTTGAGTTTATCTTTAATGCCCACTCCAAATTTTTGTTCTTCATCAATAATTAACCAACCAAGGTCTTTGTATTTTACATCTTTACCCACAATTTTATGAGTTCCAATTAAAATATCAATTTTTCCTTCTTCTAATTTCTTTAAAGTTTCTTTCGTTTCCTTAGTGGTTTTAAAGCGATTTAAAAATGCAATATTACAAGGCAACCCTTGTAATCGTTCACTAAATGTTTTGTAATGCTGGTAGGCTAAAATGGTGGTTGGTACTAATACGGCTACTTGTTTGCTATCACACACAGCTTTAAAAGCGGCTCTTATTGCAATTTCTGTTTTTCCAAACCCAACATCACCACATACCAACCTATCCATAGGATGTGGTTTTTCCATATCGCGTTTTACATCGCTTGTAACTTTTACTTGGTCTGGCGTGTCTTCATAAATAAACGAAGCCTCTAACTCGTGTTGCAAATAGTTATCCTGCTGAAAACGGTAACCAGCTTGTGCTTTACGTTGGGCATATAATTTTATTAAATCATAAGCTACTTGCTTTACATTACGTTTTGTTTTTTGCTTTAAGGTATTCCATGTTGTTGAACCAATTTTATCTATGCGTGGTACATTACCTTCCTTACCTGTGTATTTGCTAATGCGATGTAAACTATGTATGCTCACATATAAGAAATCATTATCCTTATACACTAATTTCACAGCCTCTTGTTCTTTGCCATTTACATTTAATTTAACTAATCCACCAAAACGTCCAATGCCATGATCAATATGCGTTACGAAATCGCCTGGGTTAAGCGACAGTATTTCTTTTAACGTAAGTGCTTCAGCAGTTTTATATCGTGTTTCTTTTAAATGAAAGCGATGATAACGTTCAAAAATTTGATGATCGGTATAACAAGCAATTTTTAAATCGTGGTCAATAAATCCTTCGTGAATATTAATATGAACATGTTCTATTAAACTATCCACCGTGCGATGTTCTTTCGCCAATAAATCATTAAAAATGGTGGTTAATCTATCGGCTTGTTTTACGTTATCGGTAGTAAGATAATTTTTATAACCCTTGGCTTTGTTGGCTTTTAAATCGTTAATCAGTAAATCAAAATTTTTATTAAATTGTGGTTGCGGACTTTGATTAAAACTTACCGTGTGGCTTGATATATGCGCTTGAATACCATATTCAATAAGCGAATAAGGTTTTATAAGTTCAAGAAATTCATGAGCATTAATATACAATTCACTTGGCTTAAGGTGTGTTACTTCTCCAGATAAATCTGCAAATATTTTCTCTGCCTTATCTATTTGTTTTTGAATACTATCTTTTGCAAATAGCACATCATCAAAACAAATGATTGTGTTACTCGACAAATAATCAAATATGGGTTGGCGAACCTCTATTACTTCGCTCGATTGTATATTGGGGATAATAGTTACAAAATCATATTGATGATTGGATAACTGTGAAATAGGATCGAAAGTTTTAATAGCCTCTACATCGTTTCCAAATAACTCAATTCGATAAGGTAATTCATGCGCAAACGAATACACATCAATAATTCCACCACGTATGGCATACTGTCCAGGTTCCGAAACAAAATCACATAACTCAAAATCGTAGCTATTTAAAAATTCTTGGATAAACTCAATACTTAATTTTTCACCTTTCTTAATAACTAAAGTGTTTTTACTAAGACTTGTTCGTGAAGCTACTTTCTCGGCCAATGCAGCGGCATAAGTAACCACTACGCCACTATAATTTTCTTTACATAAATAACTTAAAGTTTCAGCACGTTCTTGAATCGAGGCGTTACTTGTTTTCTCTTCTTTGTATGGAACTTTGTAACTCTCTGGGAAATAATGGATGTTTTTTTCTGGTAGTAAAGATTGTAAGTCGTTTAATAGATAGGCAGCTTTTTCCTTGTCGTTGCACACCACAAACATATTTTGCTTGGTGTTTTGAAAAATATCGTTAATTATAAAAGACAAAGAAGATCCGCGCAAACCTGAAAAATACTGATTTGTATTAAAATGAGTTTGCTTTTCCTGTAAGTCGGTCCAATAAATGCCGTTCCACCACATGTTGAGAGCGTGAAGATACGTTTTTTAAATAAAACACAATCTAAACACACATCAATATTTCATATTATAGAAAATGTTGGAACTATGAAAAATTAACAAAAATGCGTTGTTGAAAAGTTGCAAACAGGCATTGAATTAAGAACAGTATTCAAGTTATTTTTGTTTGTATTAAATCATGAAATAATGAAACTATATTACGCATTTATTTTATCTGGATTGTATCTTCTCAGTTCTTGCGTACCGCAACGAGTAGCTGAAGAAACCAAATCAAAATTAACAAATTGTGAAACTGAACTAGCAGCTTCAAAAAAATTAGCCTCTGAAACCGAAGCTAAAAATGCCGAAATGAAAGAACAGATTGAAAAAGACACAAAAGCCATAGAAGGCTTACAAAGAGATACATCCGTACTAGGCTCTAACCTAAGATTACTAACCAATAAATACGATAAACTAAACTCGGTAAACGATCAATTGTTAGATAAATATAATCGTTTATTAGCTGGCTCTGAAAAAGACAATGCAGCTTTGAGCGGGAAGTTACAAACTACACAAGAGCAATTACTAAAAAAAGAAGATGAGTTAAAAGCCCTTGAAGCAAAACTAAACAAGCAACAACAAGAACTAGATATGCTTTCGGCTGAACTTAAAAAACGTGAAGCTCGTGTAGCCGAACTTGAAAACATCTTAAAACAAAAAGATCAAGCTAGCGCCGATCTAAAAAAGAAATTAAGCGATGCACTAATGGGTTTTGAAGGGAAAGGATTAACCATTACACAAAAAAATGGGAAAGTGTATGTTAGTATGGATGAATCCTTATTATTTGAAAGCGGAAAAACAGCAGTTCAACCAAAAGGTATAGAAGCATTAAAACATTTAGCTAAAGTATTAGAACAAAATCCAGATATTAACGTAATGGTTGAAGGGCACACCGATGATGTGCCAATGAAAGGGAGCGGTGATATTAAAGATAATTGGGATTTAAGTGCTATTCGTGCAACATCGGTTACAAAAATTATTTTACAAAACTCTGCAACCGACCCTAAACGTATTATTGCTGCAGGAAGAGGTGAATTTTTTCCGATAGACCCAGCCAAAACTGCCGAAGCACGTAAGAAAAATCGAAGAACTGAAATTATTTTAACTCCTAAGTTAGATGAATTATTAAAAGTGTTAGAGAGTAATTAATAAAAAAACAATAATAAAAACAACTGAAAATGGGAATGATTAAAGAATTCAAAAATTTTGCCATGCGTGGCAATGTTATCGACCTCGCAGTGGGTGTAGTAATTGGTGGTGCATTTAATAAAATTGTTTCATCATTAGTAGAAGATATTATAACGCCAGCTATTCTTACACCAGCATTAAAAGCAGCTAATTTATCCGATTTAGCGGCTCTTACTATCCCCGGAACAGCTATTAAATATGGTAACTTTATTTCAAATATCATTTCTTTTATCATTGTAGCATTTGCTTTATTTATGGTAATCAAAGGAATAAATAAAATGAATAAGAAAGAAGAAGAAACACCTGCGGCACCACCTGAGCCCTCTAGTACCGATAAATTATTAATGGAAATTAGAGATTCATTAAAGAAATAAAACAAAAGAGGCTGTACAAATTGTACAGCCTCTTTTTAATTAATTAATGATGGTGATGACCGCCCGGACCGTGTACGTGGCCATGATCCAATTCTTCAGCAGTAGCCTCTCTAATATCTAATATTTCGCCTACAAAATGTAAATGATGATCGGCGAGTGGATGATTAAAATCCATAGTAACAGAATTATCTTCGATTTTTACAACAAAACCCATTAATTGATTGCCATCGGCATCGTTCATCATTAACTCCTCACCTTCTTTTACTCGTGCATCATCAAATTTTCCATCTACATAAAAAGCTTCCTTAGGAATTTTCACTATCATTTCGTTATCAGATAATCCATAAGCTTTAGCAGGTTCAATTTTAAAATCAAATTTATCGCCTACTTTTTTATTAATTAGGTTAAGTTCAAAATCTGGAAGTAACTGTCCTACGCCAAATAGAAATACAAAAGGATGTTCGGTACTTGTTTGTTCCACTAATTGAGGTGCTTCATTTTCGAGGTGAGATGATAAATGATAATTTACCGAAACCACTTTGTTTTTACTAATTGTCATATTGGTTTATTATTTGTTAAGTTTAAATATCAAATTTAATTCCTTGCGCTAAAGTTAATTTAGTACCATAATTAATAGTGTTTGTTTGACGACGCATATATGCTTTCCAGCTATCTGAGCCACTTTCTCTACCGCCCCCTGTTTCTTTTTCTCCACCAAAGGCACCACCAATCTCAGCACCACTTGTACCTATGTTTACATTCGCAATTCCACAATCGCTACCAGATGCAGAAAGGAAACGTTCCATTTCACGCATATTTAATGTATAAATAGATGATGACAAACCTTGAGGCACTCCATTTTGCAACTCTATTGCTTCTTCAATAGTTTTATACTTCATAATATAAAGTATGGGTGCAAATGTCTCGTGTTGTACAATTTCAAAATCATTTTTAGCCTCGGCAATACAAGGTTTCACATAGCATCCGCTTTCATATCCTTTTCCCTCTAACACGCCCCCTGGTACAATAAATTTACCTCCTTCAGCAATCACTCGTTCAATAGAAGTTAAGTAATCTTTCACAGCATTTTTATCAATCAATGGACCAACATGATTTTTTTCGTTTAACGGATCGCCAATTACTAATTGTTTATAGGCATTTATTAATTTGTTTTTTACATCATCATAAATATCTTCATGAATAATTAATCGGCGAGTTGATGTACAACGTTGCCCTGCAGTCCCTACTGCGCCAAATACTATGCCTGGTAAACTTGTTTGTAAATCGGCATGATTAGAAATAATAATGGCATTATTTCCTCCCAATTCTAAAATAGAACGGCCAAAACGCGCTGCTACTTTTGCCCCAACGATTCTACCTACACGTGTAGAACCAGTTGCAGAGACTAAAGGAACTCTTCCGTCTTCACACATTTTCTCTCCAATAGAACCCGGACTAACTAATAAACAAGAAATACCTTCAGGTAAATCGTTAGCTGCAGCTACTTCGTTCCAAATATGATGACAAGCCACGGCACACAAAGGCACTTTACTTGATGGTTTCCATACACACACATCGCCACATATCCAAGCTAAAGCCGTGTTCCAGTTCCATACTGCTACTGGAAAATTAAAGGCCGAGATAATCCCTACAATACCAATTGGATGCCATTGCTCATACATACGATGATTTTCTCTTTCCGAATGCATGGTTAAACCATATAATTGACGCGATACACCAACAGCAAAATCGCAAATATCAATCATTTCTTGCACCTCTCCTAAACCTTCTTGATAAGATTTACCCATCTCGTATGACACTAATCGTCCTAAGTCTTCTTTTTTAGCACGTAACTTTTCTCCAAACTGACGAACAATTTCACCGCGTTTAGGGGCAGGAACATTACGCCATACTTTAAATGCTTCGCTAGCAACTTGTATTACTTTCTCGTAATCTGCTTCGTTAGCAACTTTTACTTTTGCTATTAATTTCCCATCAACTGGGCTATATGATTCTATTACATCACCACTCGCAAAGAAATTTTTACCAGTTGAACATCCATCATTGATGTCTTTTATTCCTAATGCTTTTAATACCTTTTCCATAATTTATCTTAATCTGATTATTAAAAATTTTTGAAGGCTAAATATAACCGAATATAATTAACTTATCAAGTTAATTCATCGTTTATAATCCTTAATTAATCCTTTATAATATTGTAAATGTTTACTCAATAGTTGCAATAACCTTCAATTCAATAGCAATAGGTGTTGGTAAACAATTAATTTCGATGGTTGTTCTACAAGGTGGGTTTTCTTTAAAATATTCAGCCCACAATTTATTATAAGTTGGAAAATCATCCTTCATATTAGTTAAAAACACTTGTACATCTACAATTTTATCCCAACTACTTCCAGCATCTTCTAAAATATATTTAATGTTTTTAAATACCGAATGGCATTGTGCTTCAATATCATAACTTATAATTTTTCCATTTTCATCTAACTCAACTCCGGGTATTTTTTTAGTACCACGTTCACGCGGCCCAACTCCACTTAAAAACAATAAATTTCCAACTCGGCGAGCATGTGGATATAAGCCAACTGGCTCAGGTGCTTTAGAAGATTCTATACTATTACTCATACTATTAAATTAAAGGGTTACTTCAATAACTATATTTTTATCATTTAAATTGATATTATCTTTTTGAATTAATTTTTTGGTGCCTTGATGAACAGTAATCCACTTCTTCTTAGATTTACTAGCTGTTTTTTGATCAATTTTAAAACTACCGTCTAAGGTTGTATAACATTGTCCTATAATTTGTTCTTTGCAATCTTCTCCATTTGTTTGGCATTGAGTATAAGTTATCAATAAATTATAAACTCCCTCCCCAGTAGTGGCATTAATCACTTTACCAGCAATACTTGTTTTTTTGGTATCACAGGACCAAAACAACAAAGGAAAAACACAAATACAAATTATTATTTTCTTAATCATCATTTTAATTATTTAAAAGCATTCCAACCCTGCGCTGTAATTGGGTGCGAAGTGCCTGATTTTGCAATTAAATTAACCCCACTTTCTTTTGCAGTGATATGTCCTATAACCGTTACTTGACGAGTATCTTTTATTTTTTCATAATCACTCATAGGAATTGTAAAGAGCAACTCATAATCTTCGCCACCACTAAGCGCACACACTGTTGGATCTAAATTAAACTCTCTTGCTAGTTCATACGCTTGAATATCAATTGGAATTTTGTCTTCATATAGCTCACAACCTACTTGTGATTGTTTACATAGATGCAATAACTCAGAAGCTAAACCATCACTGACATCAATCATACTAGTTGGAGTAATGTTTAATTGGTGTAATATATCCACCACATCAACACGCGCTTCAGGTTTTAACTGTCTTTCTAAAATATAATCATTACCATCTAAATCGGGTTGTATATTTGGATTATCCTTAAATACAAATTTCTCGCGTTCTAATAGTTGTAAGCCCATGTAAGCAGCCCCTAAATCGCCACTCACACAAAGTAAATCTTTTTCTTTTGCTCCATTTCTATATACAATTTGTTCAGGTAATGCTTCACCCAAAACGGTAATACTAATAATTAATCCACTCTGAGAAGAGGTGGTATCGCCACCTATTAAATCAACATTGTACTTTTTACAAGCAACTAAAATACCCGCATACAATTCCTCTAATGCTTCTACCGAAAAACGACTAGATGCGGCAATACTCACCGTAACTTGCTTTGGTTTTGCATTCATGGCACATATATCCGATAAATTCACAATAACCGATTTATAACCTAAATGTTTTAATGGTACATAGGTTAAATCAAAGTGAATACCTTCAATTAACATATCAGTTGAGACTAAAGTATGAGCCTCATTATCATATTTTATAACAGCCGCATCATCGCCAATTCCTTTTTTGGTAGATGTGTTATATAACTCAACATGCTCTGTTAGATGATTAATAAGCGCAAATTCTCCTAAAGATGATAACTCTGTTCTTTCTTTATTTTCAAGCATAATAAGCGTAATAGTTTATTTTAATTTTACACACACGTTTTTTGGTTCGGTAAAAAAATCAAGCGCATCAAAACCACCCTCTCTACCAACTCCTGATGATTTTACACCACCAAAAGGCGTTCTCAAATCTCGCAACAACCAACAATTAATCCAAACAATTCCTGTGTGTAAATTTGCTGCCACTCTATTGGCTTTAGTAATATCTTGTGTCCAAACGGTTGAAGCCAAGCCATAAATTGTTGAATTAGCATATTGCAATACCTCTTCTTCGTTATCAAACGGCATAATAGTAACTACTGGGCCAAATATTTCTTCTTGATTTGTTCGGCAATCAAAACTTAAGCCTTCTATTATGGTTGGTTCAACATAGTATCCATTTTCAAACTCACCCTCAATTTTTGCCGCTTTTCCGCCACATAATATTTTTCCACCTTCTTGTTTGGCTAATTCAATATATGATAAAATTTTTTCTTGGTGAGGTTTAGAAACTACCGCCCCTATTTTTGTTTTTTCATCTAACGGAGCGCCTACTACCAGTTTTTGCGTTTTAGCTACAAAATCTGTTTTAAATTTATCATAAATAGAACGTTCTATAAAAATACGAGAACCACATAAACATATTTGACCTTGATTGGCAAACGATGACAGCATAGTAGTTGACAACATTTTATCGTAATCACAATCTGCAAAAATGATGTTAGGATTTTTTCCACCTAATTCTAATGATAATTTTTTAAACATTGGTGCAGCAATGCTTGCTATTTGTGCGCCAGTTTTAGTTCCTCCCGTAAATGAAATAAGTGGAACATCTGTACTACTCACAATAGCATTTCCGATTTTATGACCATAACCATGCACAATATTTAATACACCCTTTGGCAAACCCGCCTTTATACAAATTTCAGAAAGTAAATAAGCAGTCATTGGTGTTACTTCAGATGGCTTAGCTACCACCGTACATCCAGCCGCAAGTGCAGGAGCAATTTTCCAACTAAATAAATATAAAGGCAAGTTCCAAGGAGAGATACAACCAGCTACACCTACTGGCTGACGCAGGGTGTAATTAATAGCAGTATCTTCCATACTATGTGCATGAGCTGCATAATGTAAAATACCAGTGCCATAAAAATGAAAATTAGCTGCTGCTCTTGGTATATCAACTGATTTAGCCAAATGCAATGGTTTACCATTATCAATACTCTCAGCTTTAGCTAAATCCAATAGTTGTTCTTCGATTAATGAAGCTATCTTTAATAAATATTTTGAACGAGTTTCTTTAGATGTATTACTCCACGATTTAAAAGCTTCTTTAGCTGCTAAAATTGCTCTCTCGGCATCACGTTCATCACTATCTGGTATAAGTGAATAGACAACGCCTTTTGAAGGATCGTAATTATCTATGTAGTGATTTGAAATGGGTGTAACTAACTCACCATTAATGTAATTCTGAATTTTAATCATAACTCAAAAAAGTAGTTTACTAAGGTAAGCATTTTGAATGTGTTTTAAAGACAAAAATCTTGTTAATTATCAAAGTTAAATCCTTATTTTAGCAATATCTTTATTTTAACTGAATGCGATATTTATCGTTTTTTATAATATGCTTAATTTTTACTTTAGAGGCTCATTCTCAAGATAAAATTTATTTAACTTCTGGCACAAAAATTAATGTTAAAGTTACCGAGATAGGCACAGTAAATATTAAATATAAAGATGTTTCCAATTTGGACGGGCCTAATTACGTTGTTTCAAAACAAGATATTGTTTTAATAGAATATCAAAATGGAGTTATTGATATAATGAACGATAACCCACGAACTACCGCTCCAATACTAGTTGAGAACGGTATAAAAACTACAGATGTTACAGTAAAAAAGAAGCCAACGATTGAAAAAACAAAACAAGAATTAAATATTTATTACTTAAACAATAGTATGATAAGTATTAATGCCTTGGCCTTAGCAAATGGTGATTTAACTTTTATGTACGATCATAATTTCATGAATAATCATTTATCAGCAACCGTTTTAGGAGGTTATAATTTCAATTCACGCATGGGTGGTTTAAACCTTGCTATTGCCGATTCTAAAAGTGCTGCCAAGAAAAAATTTGACTTAGGAGCTGGTTTAAATGTTATGCCTCGCAACAACCGAAGGGTTCAATATTTTGCTGGATTACTAATAAAATATATGGCTTACAGTTATAAAGATGTAATAGATACAACTAACAACCAAAAGATTTTTAAAGATGCAAATGCTTATCAAATAGGTGTTATGATTTCCAATGGTTGGGTGTTTAAAATCTCACCTAGTTTTAATTTTAAACTATTTGGTGCTATCGGCGCCCCTATTAATTCTACAGCTTTAGATCCTAAATATAGTGGTTTACCAAAAGTGTATTTAGGCTATTGTTTTGGTTATCGTTTTTAAATGAAATTACTATCTTATATATTTTTCCTAATAATTTGTATGATTTCATATCAAATGAAATCACAGGATAGAATTATTTTAAGATCGGGTAAAGTTATTCCTTGTCAACTTATATCTGTAAACAATCAAGAAATAACGTATAGAGACACTTCTGCAATGGCTAAAGATACCACCATGAATACAAGTGATGTATTAATGACAGAGTATCAATCAGGAGGAATTTATACTTTTTCAAAACCAGTGTCTGTTATTCAAGGAACAACTACAGTAACAACTTATAGCAACACATCATATATCACAGAAACCAGAGCACAGCGTAAGGAACGATTGTTAAAAGAATGGAAAGAAAAAGAAGCGTTATTACCAAATAACATTATTGGTTTTTATATTCCTGAAATTGCATTTGGACGACTAACTGTTTCATACGAACGACTCATTGCTAATAAATCCATTGGTATTACAATTCCCATAAGCCTTACATACGATGGCATAGGCGCACTTGCTGAGTTTTCATCCAATAATACAAATGCTAATAACGTTAATCAGAACTCCACAAATAGTCAAACTACCACCTCAACACCAATAAAAAGAAATGTAGGAACTGGTATAATTGCGGGGATTGACATTAATTATTATCATGATTTAAAACCTAAATTAAAATATTTTTTCGGGCCCCGTGTAAGATATGGAACTGACATGACATTAGGGGGTATAGAAGGTTTTACTTTTCAATTACAAAATGGATTACTAAAAAGTAGCAGGAAACGAACCGTTAGTTCATTAGCTATTGGATTTGGTTTTGCGCAATTATCAGAAAATTATGCGCGTACATTAGGGCTAGGCTCTTATAAACATTATTTTCCATGGGCTTCATTTACTTGGCGATTGGGCTTTAGATTGTAACGTTGCTCATATCCTTCATTTCCTTGCAAGCCTCCGCAATGTATAATTAAAAGTTTATCATCTGGTTTTATCTTATTTTGATTTATATAATCAAATGCGGCATAAAAAGATTTTGCAGTATAAACATAGTCTAACGGAATGTGATAGGTACTCTCAAAAAAATGTTTAAACTCCAATAATTTTTTTGTATGCTTTGCATAACCTCCAAAATGGTAGGTATTAAGTATCTCGGCTTGTTGATACAAGCTATTAGCTTCATATTTCAGAACATTGATACCAAATAAATACTGATGCGGTAATAATGATTGGGCTAATCCATTAAATGTGGCACCTGTTCCAACTGCACAAAATATTTTATTATAGCTATGTGGTTGAGAATTTAAGATTTCTTGGCAGCCCTTCTCTCCTAATAAATTATTTCCACCTTCAGGAATTATAAAAGCTGTTGGATACATATAATGCAATCTTTGTAAATAAGTCCCATCTGTTTTTTGACTATACTCCTCGCGACTTACAAACAACAGTTTCATTCCATGAGCTTGAGCATAACTTAGTGTAGGATTTGTTTGAGCAGTTTCTTCACCTCTAATTATCCCGTATGATTTTAATCCTGCCTTTTCGCAAGCAACAGCTGTAGCAACAATATGATTAGAAAAGGCACCGCCAAACGTAATGATACTATCTTTACCCGCCAATTTCGCTTGTTGCAAATTATATTTCAACTTAAACCATTTATTGCCTGAAATGTCTTTGTCAATTATATCTAATCTTAAAATTCCAATAGAGATGGATTGATGATTTATAACATCTATTTGTGGTCGATATGTTAATAATGAATCCAAAACGTGATTCAAATATAAATTAAAAACTTTAGAGTATCTTTGTCTATCATGTTTAACAAAAAATTAGACCCCGAAGATTTTTATTATAGTCCCGAGGGGTATATTATATTTACAGAAAAATATCTTTTAAAAAGAGGGTATTGTTGTAAAAATGGCTGTAAACATTGTCCATACGGTTACAATAAAAAAACAGGTGAGATAGAGAAAATTAAAAAATAAGTACCTTAGGTCTTGTTTGTCAATTAAACTCAATACATCTTTTTTTATTACATTTGATAAACATTAACCAACTGCTATGATTAAGCTTTCAGAACTTACACCTAATCAAATAAATTATGCCAATATCGGGTTAATGATTATTTCTGCTTTTCTTGCCTTTTTATTACCATTTGAGCTTTTTTTATTTTCTTATGCCGTGTTAGGGCCATTGCACTACCTTACTGAAATAGGCTGGTTACATAAAAAAATTATTATACTAAAGGAAAATACGATTTTATAGCATTGGGTATTTTATGTTTTTTAGTGTTTTATTTCTCGTTTATTCAACCAGCCAAAACAGATACTCAAATTCCAAATATTATATTATTTGGCTTGCTTCTTTCCCTCATCTTTGTATTTGTAAAAGATACACTCTACCGTATCGTATTAGCCATTTTGGCGTTTGTTGGAATTGCACTAGCACAAGTAGGTGAAAATTATTTTATTTGGATAGGAGTATTTTTACCAACCATCATTCATGTGTTTATTTTCACATGGGCATTTATGTTTTATGGCGTTCTTAAAAACAAGTCCTTTTCAGGATATTTATCAGTTGTATCTTTAATAGTCATTGCTTTCTCTTTTTTTATAATTAAAGCGCCAGGATTACAGTATCAGGTATCTGCTTATGTTACTAAAAGCTACGACTTGTTTTATTTGTTGAATAAATTTTTAATTAACCTGTTTGGACTACAAACTACCGAAACTGATGCCAATACCATTGTGTATCAAACCAATGCTGGATTTATTGTGATGCGATTTATTGCTTTCTCATACACGTATCATTACCTTAATTGGTTTTCTAAAACCTCGATAATTCAGTGGCATAAAGTGTCTAAGAAATCATTATTTATTACCATACTTTTGTGGATAATTTCAGTGGCATTATACCTTATAGATTATAGTGTAGGCCTTAAAGCCTTGTATTTTCTAAGTTTTTTACATGTTTTCTTAGAGTTTCCACTTAATATAACCTCGTTTTATGGTATTGCTCAATCAATATTTCCAAATAGGAAATAGTATTTTTTATCCATGTAATCAGATAAAAACTGTATATTAGGGGTTCAAAAAATGAGTTGTGAAAATATCCAAAGAATTTAAAATAGGTATTGTTGTTACGGCTGCTATTGCAGTTTCTATTTGGGGATTTAATTTTTTAAAAGGCTTTAATTTATTTAGTCACCAATATGAATTATATGCTGTATATCCTAAGATTGATGGACTTATTGAAGCTAATCCATTATTAATAAATGGATACAAAGTAGGACAGATTAACAAAATCTCTTTAACACCTGATAATAAAGGAAGCTATAAAGTGTTGGTAAAATTTTTATTAACCGAAGATGTAAAAATCCCAAAACACTCCATTGCTAGAGCCATTAGTTCCGATTTATTGGGATCGAAGGCTGTAGAAATTATTTACAGTAATCATCCTGAATTTGTAGAATCAGGTGATACTTTAATTGCTGAAACCGAAGAAGGACTTAAAACAACAGTTAGTAAACAACTAGCTCCATTACAAAAAAAGGTTGATGTGCTACTCTCTTCAGTTGATTCGGTGATGACAATTGTACAAGTTGTACTTAATGATAAGACGCGAGACAATCTTAATAAATCATTTGAAAGTATAAAAAAAGCGATTCAAAGTTTAGAGCAAACTGCATATAAATTAGACGATTTGGTAGCCTCAGAAAAATCAAAAATCTCAAGCATTCTTACAAAACTTAATTCATTAGCTGGTATGCTAGAAAAAAACACTGGAAGAATTGATAACATAATAGGAAATCTTAGTACACTTTCAGATAGTGTAGCTAAATCCAGTTTAAAATCAGCTATTGATGAAGCGGATAAAACATTAGCTGAATTAAATAAAGTAATGACACAAATAAACTCAGGACAAGGTTCGTTAGGTAAAATTATTAAAAACGATTCGTTGTATAATAATCTTAATAAATCTAGCGAAGATTTAGATAAACTACTTAAAGATTTAAGAATTAATCCTGAACGCTATATTCATTTCTCATTATTTGGAAGAAAAGATAAAAACAAACCAATTGATTAACAGATAAATTAAAGATTACATGATTTCTATTGTCATTTTTGCCCTACTCATCACTTTAGGTTCTACTTTATTTTTTATCAATGCAAAAAAAATTCGTCGTTATATTTTGCTAGGAAAAGATATAGAAATAAGAGATAATAAATCTGAGCGCATTAAAACAATGGTATTAATTGCACTAGGGCAAAAGAAAATGTTTGCTCGTCCTATTCCTGCTATTTTACACTTATTCTTATACGTTGCTTTTATTATTACTCAAATTGAATTAATTGAAATTGTGTTTGATGGACTCACGGGGCATCATCGTGCTTTTAGAGCATCATTAGGCGGGTTTTATACCTTTATGATTAGTCTAATAGAGGTACTTTCCGTATTAGCGTTTATTGGCACATTAGCATTTTTATACCGTCGAAATTTATTAAAAGTGCCACGTCTTACCATGAATGAATTAAATGGTTGGCCAAAGTTAGATGCCAATATTATCTTATTAATGGAGTTTACATTAATTTGTTTTATTTTTATGATGAACGGTGCCGACGAAGTGCTTTACCAAAGAGGCAACTCTCATGCTCAAAACTTAGGCGATACATCCTTTGGTTTTACGATTAGTCAATATGTAGGTCCTTTAATATACAGTGGTATGCCTACACCTGGCTTGCATGTAATAGAGCGTATAGGCTGGTGGGGACACATTGTAATGGTGTTTGCATTTTTAAATTACTTACCAAAATCAAAACATTTACATATCTTATTAGCTTTTCCAAATACTTATTTTTCAACCCTTAAAAACAAAGGACAGTTTAATAATTTATTTGAAGTTACTGATGTGGTAAAACCAAATTTCGATCCAAGCTATCAACCAGTGTTAGATCCAAATGCTCCTATAAAATTTGGTGTAAAAGATGCAACTGATTTAACTTGGAAAAATTTATTAGATGCATACTCATGTACGGAGTGCGGACGTTGTACTTCATCTTGTCCACAAAATATTACAGGTAAAAAACTATCGCCTCGTAAAATTATGATGGACACTAGAGATAGAATTGAAGAAATAGGAAGAAACATTGATTCCAATAAAGGCACTTTTGTTGATGATGGAAAAAGTTTACTGGGAGATTACATCTCATCTGAAGAAGTATGGGCTTGTAATACTTGTAACGCTTGTGTAGATGCTTGCCCTGTAAACATTGATCCATTAAATATTATTTTAGGGTTACGTCAGCAATTAGTATTAGAACAAAGTATCGCACCTAATGAACTAAATGGCATGTTCTCTAATATTGAAAACAATGGTGCCCCTTGGCAATTTAGTCCATCAGACCGAGCTAATTGGATAAATGAAAACTAAGCATTTTTTAAAACGCTATTTAATTTTTTAAAACCATGGAACCACTAAAAGTACCAACAATGGCTGAAAAAATGGCCAACGGCGAAATACCAGATATATTATTTTGGGTAGGATGTGCAGGAAGTTTTGATGATAGAGCCAAAAAAATTACAAAAGCCATTGTACGTATTCTTAATCACGTAAAGGCAAACTTTGCAGTGCTTGGTGTTGAAGAATCTTGCACAGGCGACCCTGCAAAACGTGCTGGTAACGAGTTTTTGTTTCAAATGCAAGCTATGCAAAACATTACTGTTTTAAATGGATATAACGTTAAAAAAATTGTAACAGGTTGCCCGCACTGTTTTAATACAATTAAAAATGAGTATCCACAACTTGGCGGACAATATGAAGTAATACATCATACCGAACTCATTCAGCAACTTATCAACGAAGGAAAACTTAAAGTACAAGGGGGTGAGTTTAAAGGAAAGAAAATTGTATTTCACGACCCTTGTTACTTAGGTAGAGCCAACGATGTATATGAAGCACCACGTGAGGTAATTCAAAAACTAGATGCAGAATTGGTAGAAATGAAAAGAAGTCGTGCTAAAGGATTTTGTTGCGGAGCTGGAGGTGCACAAATGTTTAAAGAAGCTGAAAAAGGAAATAAAGAAGTAAATGTAGAAAGAACTGAAGAGGCCTTATCACACCAACCAGATGTTATTGCTGTAGGTTGTCCATTTTGCAACACAATGATGACAGATGGTGTAAAACACTTTAATAAAGAAAACAGTACTAAAGTGCTTGATGTAGCCGAACTTATAGCTAATGCCAACGATCTGTAGATTATGAAAGTTTTATTGTATTTATTTATTATTGCATCTATTATATTTGGCTTTGCTTGTAATACCAAGCCAAAAATTTCTGAGGAAGAGAAAGGTCATGCCGATTCATTAATGAAAGTAATTAATCTTCCAGAATTAACTGCCTTAAATAAAAAAATATTAGATGATCCAAACAATCCCGAACTTTATAATCAAAGGGCAAAAATTTACTTACAATACAAACAATTTGAAGAAGCAATAAATGATGCCAATAGAGCCATCAGAATAGATACGAATCAAGCATCATTTTATTTAACTAAAGTAGATGTGTATTTTGCTAATAACGAAACTCGCAATGCAAAAGATGTATTAGAAAATGCCATAATACGTTTTCCTGAAAATACAGACATCTTATTGAAATTAGCAGAGATATATTACTTCGTAAAACAATATGAAAATGCTTTTGCTAAAATAAATACCGCACTTAAAATAAATGAAAATTTGGC
>JADLER010000096.1 GCA_020846025.1 Bacteroidia bacterium
TACTCATCTACACGCTTTTTTACTGTTAAATAAAACGAGCGATTGGCGGTATTAAATCTTAAGGCTTGAGCTGACATATATGAATATTATGTTATTTCTTAAATTAAATTGGACAAATATAACAGAAAAGTCTAGAACTACAAGTTATCTAAATTTTTTAGAATCGTATTCTTACGATGATAATTGTCAGCAAAAAATAATCTCGGATTAAAAATTATTGATAAAGCACTAAAACCTTACTTACAAACATTTCTATTTCTTGTTGGCTTGTTTGTTTTCCTAACGAAATTCTGATACTGTTTTCAATTTCACTTTTACTTAAACCCATAGCTTGTAAAACGTGCGATGGAGAAGCGTTGCTTGAGGTACATGCTGAACCTAAAGACACTGCAAACTCATGTTTAATTTTTGAGAAAACAGATGAGCCATCTTTTAAAACAGGAAAATATAAATTAGTGGTATTGTATAATCTATCTCGTGTAGAACCATTAATTCTCAGTTCAGGAATTTCGAGTAACTGATGCTCGATATAACTACGCAGCTTTGAAACCTTGGTATTATCATCCCAATATTCTGATTGTGCCATTTCGCAAGCTTTACCCAAAGCCACAATACCCGATACATTTAATGTGCCACTACGTTTTCCTTGTTCGTGTCCGCCACCATGAAAGAGTGGAATTAAACTAACACGTGGATTTTTTCTGCGTACATACAAAGCACCTACACCTTTTGGTCCATATAATTTATGAGCCGATAAACAACACATATCCATTCCAATTTCATTAACATCTATTAATTGTTTCCCAACTAACTTCGTGGAATCGCTAAAAAAAATGGCTTGATGTTGATGAGTAAATGTCGCTATTTTTTCTACATCTTGTAAAACACCCGTTTCGTTATTAGCCGCCATAATGGCTACTAAAATTGTTTTATCAGTAAAACTTTGTTGTAATTCCTCTAAATCTATTCGTCCTTCGTAATCTACGCCTAAGTATGTTACCTGAGCACCTTTTTCTTCCAAGTAGGCACACACATCTAGCACCGCTTTATGTTCTGTTTTACAAGTGATAATATGATTGCCTTTAGATTGATAAGCTTCATACACTCCCTTAATAGCCATATTAACAGCCTCGGTAGCTCCCGATGTAAAAATAATCTCAGCATCTTCGGCATTTATCAAACTAGCTACTTGATTGCGAGCCTTATCAATAGCACCTTTGGCATACCAACCCAGTTCGTGCGTGTTACTAGATGCGTTTCCAAAATGCTTAGTGAAAAAAGGAAGCATTACCTCTAGCACGTTTTCATCTACAGGTGTAGTGGCGTTATAATCAAAGTAAATCATGTTGCAAATTTAAGGAACTTCGCTCACTCTCCTCTCAATTTATCCAACAAATCATTTAAGGTATTAATTTCGGAAGTGCTGAGTGTGGTAAATAATTGTTTGGCAGCATCGTCCATAACATCTAAGCTGGATAATAAGGCTAACCCTTTTTTGGTAATTAGTACATCTACATTTCTTCTATCTTCAGCGCATTGCTTTCTTTGTAAAAAGCCTTTGTTATACAATTTATCTACAATTCTAGAAGTATCGCTCATTTTATCCAACATCCGCTCTTTTATTAATTTAATGTTACAGGGCTTAGGATATTGTCCTCTTAAAATTCGTAACACATTATATTGTTGCATGGTTACATCAGCCTGTTTAAATAAACTTTCATTTTTAGCATTAAGCCAGTTATTGGTATAATGAATGTTTAACATTAATTTTTGCTCAATACTCTTAAATTTTTTTTGATGTATTTCTTTTTCTAATTTCACGGCATTACAATATTATAAAAAAGTCCTGCTCATTCAAGCAGGACTTTTAATTTTTAGTTGACAGCTTATTTGGCTTTGGTCATCTCTACAATAATATCCAATCTTACCTCATCACTTACTGCTACTCCACCAGCTTCGAGTGCAGCATTCCAAGTTAAGCCATAATCTTTTCTGTTTAGCTTACCAGTTACTTTAAACGCATAACGTTCCATACCATACGGATCCTTTACAACCTTTGAAGCTCCAATTGCTGTAAGCGTAACTGGCTTTGTAATCCCATGCATAGTTAAATCACCTACTAACGTGTAAGTACCTTTAATTTTACCTGGTTTCATTGATTTACTTACGAATGTAATTTCAGGATATTTAGCTACATCAAAAAAATCAGGACTTTTTAAATGTCCATCTCTTTTTTCGTCATCTGTATTAATGCTTGCCGCATCTACTGTAAACCCAATTTTAGCATCTGTAAAATCTAAATCAGATTTTGAAGAAACTGTTCCTTTATACACTTTAAATTTTCCTTCGGTTTCACTTACCATCATGTGGGTAACAGCAAAACCTAATTTACTGTGAGAGGCATCAATATTCCAATTTACTTGTGCCTTTGCGCCCACCGATAAAGCGATGATAACCGCTAATGTTTTTATTGATTTCATAAAAATTGTTTTTGTTAATTTGTTTTTCGAGCACAAATATACGTTATAACATTTAATGTTACAACATATAATTAAGAAATTTTGTTAAAATGAAAATGACACAACATTTAATCCAGATTATGCACTGACAAATTTCACTCTTTATTAACAAACGAAAGAATTGGCAATGATAAGAAACAGCAAAAACATGTACAGTTCGAAGCAAATGGTGCATTAACAATTTCTAATACAACTAGGTTTATAATACACAAAATCCCCACTCTTGCGAGTGAGGATTTTGCGACATGAAAAACGAACTACTACTTTTCGTTACTTGTTTATTACAAGTTTCTTTGTGGCGATAGATTTGCCATTTTGTTTTATTTGAACAAAGTAAATGCCGTTTGATAAATTTGAAACATTGATATTTTGTGATGTTTCATTGGCTACATCTTGTTTAATTAGTGTTTGACCAACGGTGTTTATAATTTCAATGCTCGAATTTGTTTCCTTTAATCCATCATAATTAATTGTAATAACATCGTTTGCTGGATTTGGATAAATTTTAAACACATTACTATTTATTGATGATTCGGAAATAGCAGTTACACTACAATCATTTAAGATAAAAGTTAAAGGAAATCTAATACTTCCACAAGGAATGGAGGGTTGCCCTATAGTACCTTCAGTTTCAATCCAAACTGTTATAGTATCGGGGATGGTCAAATCATAATGACTACCTAAATCCCACCAGCTATTTGTGAACCCTATTTGCGTATTTGAAAGAGAGTCTGGATATATTTTTGCGAATAAATTTAAAGGAGTAATGACTTGCACATATCTAGATTGTCCATTCGCACAGCCAACAAATGGACCTGATTGTGTCGAATCTATATATGTTTGAGGAATCACACCAACTGTAAAACTATGAACAGCTCTTGGATCTTCGCAACCAGTTACGGTGTTGGTTGTGGCAGCATAAATAGCCATCGCTGTAGTTTGCTGTAATACTGGAGTATAGCTGTATGTATTACCACTTGCAACAGGAATTGTATCAGTAGCGTTAGCATACCATTTTACATTGCTACCAGTGGCTGTACAAGTGTAAGTGTCTCCATTACATAAATCAGTTATAGAAGATGTGAGTGATACACTAGGCGCGCTTAATGCACTTCCATCAATTGGGGCATATACATGTTTGTAGCAGCCATTAACGTCCGTCATTTGTAAATTCATTACTTTTCCTCCTAACGCCGCAGAGGGATTTGCAATTTTTAATATTGCAGAATCAGAACTAATACCTAAACTAGAACAATTCCATTGATAACTATAATTGGAATTATTTGGATTTGGAATGTATTGTAAGTAATTATTAGGGCATGTGCTAACAATTGAACTTAGGAAACTCACAGATGAATTGTCGGTACAAACAAAGTATTTGGTAAGTGTTGCTGTGATTGTTTCATTAATGTTTGATAAATAATCTGTTAAACCATTAATTGTAAATGGTGCTGGGTTAAAGTCGATTTTCTGAGCATCAAGTCGATTAGCTATAGTTGTATTGGCACTCAGATATAGGTATCCTCCATGAATATTAAGATGTGTGCCAGCTTCATAGTTCGGAGGTGTGGAGGGAGAATTATAACCACCGACAGTGCCCCCAATATGAGTACTCATTTCTAAGCCTCCATTTGTATTTAAACGGTATAAGTAAATATCTAATGCATTGTTAGTATTTGATGCAGTAGGATTAATAGTTGTTATCAAATTTCCATTATGGTCTTTCATGTTTATAAGTAAACGTGCTTGTCCAGTCATAAATACATCTCCATCGCCTGTTACTGCAATACTATTAAGTTTTTCTGATGATGTATTGCTTCCATAAAAATGTCTTCCCCAACTAAAAACACCACTTGAATCTAATTTAATTAAAAAAGCATCGTAGGCACCAGTAACATTTGTTGTACCAGTTGCTACTGGGTCA
>JADLER010000097.1 GCA_020846025.1 Bacteroidia bacterium
TGCTTTGCAAGATTCGGTACCGAATCTTGCAAAGCAAGGTTCAACTATTATTAATAATTTAATAAAAAAGTCTACTTTTGTATAGTCCAATTATGGGGAGCTTACAATTGTTTTTTCACAGGCTACCGTTAGCGGTCAGCTTAAATAACGAAACTTTGAAACGATTTACAACATAAAATGATGAGTGAAACAACGGAAAAATTTATTGAAATAGTGAAATCAAGAAGTGCTGAAAACAGCAAGTCTATTCACTTGTTGTTTGAAAAAGGTATTATAGGTAATTGTATTTCAATTTTACGACAAGAATTAGACTCTTTCATACGAGTAATCTATTTAGGAAAACTTGGTGATATGAACGAGAGACAAAGACTTATGCAACTAACCATTGACGGACTTGAATGGAATGAACTGACAATTAACGGAAGACAACGGAAAATTACCGATAGAGATATGGTAGATTTTGCAAACGTCTTATTTGGTTATATAAATTATGTTTACAAATTTGGTTGCGGATTTATCCACTTGTCAAATAATCACGACTTTCAAAACGAGAATCCATTTGAAAAATTAAGTGACTATGACAAAACCTCAATTGTTACATATTTAAACCAATATCATAACTTTCCCATTGAAAATGAATTGACAATTGAAGCTTTTAAACCTTATTTACTTAATGTTTATGAAAAGGTTTCGTCAAATATGTTGTATCATATAGACGAACTTAAAGAAAATAGAGTATTGAACTTTTAAAAAGCCGAACCGCCAACATATAGGGATTAAACGAAGCTCTGCTTCGATTTAATCCTGTGTTGAATGAAGCTTCTAAGAGGCACTGATAAACAGCAATATTTTTTCTCTTTTTATTTGTTAAGTTGTTAATTTTTAGTATCTTTCGTACTTTGTCTTAATCATTTATTTTAATATTATAATTTTAACTTATGAGTGAACGAATACTTAGAGCCTTAATGCAAATGTTTGCCATCATTGCCAAAGTAGATGGAGTAACAAATACAGGTAGAGCCATTGTTGAAGCGTTTTTAAAACAACAACTAAATAAGGAGCAAGTAGAAAAATACTTAGTTATTTTTGATGAATACATCGAAGCACAACAAGCTGGCTCAAAGAAAAAAGATGGTGCTGCCAAAAAAACATCACTCAACTCTGTTAAGGTATTAAAGATTTGTACACAAATTAATCAAGAACTTGAACAACCTCAAAAAATCATTGTACTCATACGTTTGTTGGAGTTTATTCATTCATCCGACGAGATTTCAGAACAAGAGAATGAATTTGTATCTACCGTAGCCGAAACCTTTAATATATCTACTGATGAATATATTCAACTACGTTCATTTGTAGAAGATAATGCCGAAAAAACTCCTAATAGTAGTGATGTTTTGGTTATCAATAACAAAGAAAATGGTTATAATAATCAATGCAAGCATATCTTTTGCGATGCTTTGTCATCTGATGTAAGGGTTTTACAAATTAATAGCGTAGGTATGTATGTACTTCGCATATATGGCAATGTGGAACTTCAGTTAAACGGGCAAGGCATTTCAAAAGAAAGAGTACACGTACTTACGCCAGGTTCTTCATTAAGAAGTTCGAAAATAAAACCAATTTATTATAGCGATATTATTAGTCGCTTTTTAGCAGATAGTTCGCAAGCACGTATATCATTTGAAGCTAGAAATATTGAATACAAATTTAAAGGTGGGAAATTAGGTTTACGCAACATTAATATTCGTGAAGAAAGTGGAAAGCTCATTGGAATTATGGGAGGTTCTGGTGCTGGTAAATCTACCTTACTCAATGTTTTGAACGGTGTTGAAATTCCAAGTGCGGGTCAGGTTATTATTAATGGAAAAAACATTCATTATGATAAAAAATCGGTAGATGGAGTGATTGGCCACGTTACCCAAGACGACTTATTAATTGAAGAATTGACGGTTTATCAAAACTTATTTTATAATGCTAAATTATGTTTCGGTAATTTACCTGATGATGAAATTGCTAAAAAATGTACTAAGTTATTAGCTGATTTAGGCCTATCGGAAACTAGAGATTTAAAAGTAGGATCCCCATTAGAAAAAACAATTTCTGGTGGACAGCGTAAGCGTTTAAATATTGGATTAGAATTAATTCGTGAACCATCGGTGTTGTATGTTGATGAGCCTACGTCTGGTTTATCTTCAAGAGACTCCGAAAACATTATGGACCTTTTAAAAGAACTCTCTTTAAAGGGCAAATTAATTTTTGTAGTTATTCATCAACCTTCATCCGATATTTTCAAAATGTTTGATAAGTTGATGATTTTAGATGTTGGTGGATTTCCAATTTATTACGGCAACCCTGTAGATGCTGTTTCATATTTTAAAACATTAGTTAATCACGTAAATGCAGACGAAAGCGAATGTTGGAACTGTGGTAATGTTAATCCAGAAATGATTTTTAATATCATTGAAAGCAAGGTATTAGACGAGTATGGAAATTTAACACATAATCGTAAAACCAGTCCAGGTGAATGGAATAAAAGTTATATTGAAAAAATAGAATCAACCATTGGTGATATAAAACATCAAGATGAAATTCCAGAAGCTATTTTTAAAATTCCAAATGCCATTAAACAATTTAAGGTATTTATAACTCGTGATGTAAAAAGCAAATTAACCAACACGCAGTACTTATTAATTAACTTAATTGAAGCACCTGCTTTAGCATTTGTTTTAGCTGCTTTAATTCGATTCTTTAATACCGATGAAAATAATACTAGAGGTTATTTCTTTAGAGAAAATGAGAATGTTCCCGCCTACATGTTTATGTCGGTAGTGGTAGCTTTATTTATAGGATTAACTGTATCTGCCGAAGAAATTATTAGAGATAGAAAAATTAGAAAACGTGAGTCATTTTTAAATTTAAGTAAAGGCAGTTATTTGTGGAGTAAAATCGTTATCATGTTTACACTATCTGCCCTACAAACATTTACGTTTGTAGTAGTAGGTAATTTAATTTTGGGCGTAAAAGGCATGTTTGCCGATTATTGGTTAGTTTTATTTTCGGCGTCGTGCTTTGCTAATATGCTAGGTTTAAATATTTCGAGTGCTTTTAATAGTGCTGTAACTATTTACATATCTATTCCGTTTCTTATCATCCCACAATTATTACTAGCTGGCGTAGTTGTAAAGTTCGATAAATTAAATCCAATTTTAGCCAAGCAAGGTGGTGTACCCGTAGTAGGCGAAATGATGGCTAGTCGTTGGGCTTTTGAAGCATTAGCAGTTAATCAATTTAAAGCCAACAAATACGAAAAGAATTTTTATAAATACGATAAAGCAATTAGTACAGCAGCATTTAAAAAGATTTATTGGATTCCAGAGTTACAAAATAAAATGATAAAAATTGACAACTCACTAAAAGATAAAAACACCAAACTTACTGATATACAAAAAGATTTTGCGCTTCTAAGAAATGAACTAATTAAAGAACAAAAATATTTAAAGAATAAATATAAGTTTGAAAATATCGACAAACTTAATGATAAAGATTATACCCCCGAAGTAGAAAAAAGCTTAAAGGATTTCTTAGCAAGAATAAACGAACACTATGTGAACTTTGAAAATAAAGCACGAAAACTACAAGATGAAGTTTCTCAAAAATTAATTAAATCATTAGGTAATGATGAATTTGTAGCACTAAAAGATAATTACACCAATGAAGCCCTAGATCAATTTATGCTAAACAGTAATGAACTAGGTGATAGATGCTTAGAATACAACGGCAGATTAATACAACGTATAGATCCAATTTTTCTTGATCCTACAGAATCAAATATTGGTGCTGCTCATTTCTACGCTCCTAATAAACGTTTTATGGGTACATTGTTTCCAACGTATTGGTTTAATATTGTGGTTATCTGGTTAATGAGTATATCATTAATGATAACACTGTATTTTGATGTATTTAAAAAAGTGCTTGATTTTTTAGGAAATATTAGTTTTAAAAGAAAGTAATTAATTTTAAATTTGCCCACTTTTGAAAAAGCTATTTCTATATTTTTTAGCTATCGTGTTAGTTACACTCACCAGTTGTGATGGTTATAATCGTTTATTGAAAAGTAATAACTATGAA
>JADLER010000098.1 GCA_020846025.1 Bacteroidia bacterium
GGATTTATAGTTTTATATTTTTTAGGATGCTGTTGTTTTGCGATAGTAATGTTACAACAATTTCCCGCACACGACTATTATTTTTTAGACACCTTTTATCTACCTATGGTGTTAGGATTTGCTATGTGTTTATTGTTTTTACCAACTATCTCTGGTAAATTAGTTCATTTATTATTTATATTGCTAATTACAGGATTTGCAATTGTTACAATACCAAACGTAATTAGTAACCAAAACCAACGAAGAGTAGCAGGATACTGGGATAAAACAGAAACTACTATTCAAAATTTCAAACAAGCTCATCGTTTTATGGACTCAGTTGGTGTTGCTAAAGATGCTAAGATATTGGTTATTGATGCGGTTGCACCCAATATACCTTTTTTATTAATGCAAAGAAAAGGATTTGCAGTGATGACAACTAGTAAAGAGAATATTGTAAACGCATTGAAATGGAAATTTGATTATATTGTTTTTCAAAATGAGTATTTTATTTCAGATATCTACACGCCTTATCCAGATATTTTAAATCGCCTACATAAAATAGCAGATAATGGCAAAATTTCTATTTATACATTAACTCAACATAACCCTCAAAGTTTAATTGAATTTTTAGGCTTGAGTAAATCTAATCCCATACTTAACGAAGAAGTTACTTTTGAGGCACCACCAAATATTTTATGGAGCAATTTTAGTCAAAATAATAAAGAAATATTTAAAGGTAATTTTTCGGGTTATATCTCGCCAATGACAGATTTTGGCTTAACATTTAAAACGAAATATTTACCTCAACTTCAAGAAAAAAATCACACACTTATTTTTTCATCTTATATAAAAAGTATTATAAAAAAAGATTGCGAAATTGTAGTTTCTATAAAATGTAAGGATAAAGATGTGTTTTATAAATCGATTAATATAAAAGACTTATTAGCAACCAAATATACATGGCAAAACACCACTTTATTATTTCAAATACCCAAAATAAATACGAAAGATTATGAATTTAGTTTTTTTATTTGGAATACGGGTAGGGGCGAGTTGTATGTAGATGATTTTAGGTTCATGATTTTTTAATTATGATTTAAGTGAGAATAAATTCTTTTAAATTAAAACGAACACCGTGGGTTCATAAAAACTATTTTATATATTTAGTACCTTATAAAAACTAATCTATTTATGATAAAATTTTTTACGAGTATAATTTTAAGTATAGTTGCAGTCATCGGTTATTCCCAAGGTTATCAAGTTAATTTGCAAGGTCAAGTACAACAAGGTATGGGCGGGGCAGGAACAGCTTGTATGCAAGATGCTGCCAGTTTATTTTTTAACCCAGGTGGAGCTTCATTCGTTAATAGTACTGCTGTAGATATAGGCGTAACTCCTACCATTGCTCGAAGTGCTTATATGGATGCTAACACCAATCAAGTTTCAAGAACTAACTCGCCTGTAAGCACACCCTTTACAGTATATGGTTTGTTTTCTGTAAAAGATAGCTCAAAATTAAAATTAGGTTTAGCTATATATACCCCGTTTGGCAGTACAGTACAATGGGAAGATGGTTGGACAGGTAGATTTGCACTAACTAGATTGCAATTAAGAGCAATTTTCTTTCAACCTACAGTAAGTTATAAGATTAATAATAAACTTGGTATTGGAGCTGGATTTGTATATGCAGACGGCAAAGTAAATTTACAAAAAGACATTCCTGTAATTGATGCAAATGGCAATTACGCCCATGCAGAGTTAGAAGGTAAGGCTAATGGTTATGGATTTAATGCTGGTATTTATTTTAAACCTATCGAAAAATTATCCATTGGTTTAACCTATCGTTCTCAAATTAATATGAAAGTAAATTCAGGTGATGCAGTTTTCACAGTGCCTACGGCATTAGAGGCTAATTTTCCTGATGGGTCTTTTAAATCTAGTTTACCATTGCCTAATGTAACTACATTGGGACTTGCATATCAATTTAATTCGAAGTTAGATGTAGCATTAGATGTAAACTATGTGGGCTGGAAAGCGTACGACACATTGTCTTTTGATTATGAAACCAATACAACATCATTGGTAGATACCAAATCGGCTAGGATGTATAAAAATACATTTGCTTTTAGAGCTGGTGCTCAATATAAAATTAAAGAAAATTTCTTTGCTCGACTAGGACTTGCGTATTGCATGACTCCCGTTCAAAATGGCTATGTAACTCCTGAAACACCTGATGCTAACAGAATTAATTATACCGCAGGAATTGGGTACACTATTGGCAAACATTTTGTGTTAAATGCTTCATTTTATTTCACCCATTTAAAACGCACTGATACAAATTTGGAGACTAATTTAAGTGGCACATTTAAAACTAACGTAATAGCACCTGGTTTATCAATAGGTTATAAATTTTAAAGACTATAAATAATGAAAAATAATTGTTTAACTATCATATTTCTACTCACTGTAATTGTTACAGCGTGTAATCCAAAGTTTAAGGAACCAAATATAGATAAAGGAAACATCGATGCTTCCAATTATGTGGCACTAGGTACTGCTATGACGGCAGGATATGCCGATGGTGCGTTGTATTACAAAGCACAACAAAATTCGTATGCCTATATTTTATCCGAACAATTAAAACTAGTAGGTGGCGGTGAATTTAGAGTGCCTTTTATTTCTCCAAGTTCACTAGGAATTGGTAGTTCAAATAATGCACCTTCTATTCTAGGAAACAGAACTGATTGTAAAGGCATAGTTTCTTTAGGTCCAGTAAAGTTAGCAACTCAAGGTGATTTATCAATTATAGGGAATAATGTATATGGAGCACAAGGACCATTTAATAATTTTGGTGTTCCTGATGCGAAAGTAATAGATATAGATAAAAATGCTTATTCTAATATGTTTTATCAACGCATGGCATCAAGCCCTTCGTCATCTATATTATCTGATGCTGTTGCAAAAAATCCAACTTTTTTTACAGTTATGTTAGGCTTAAATGATGTATTAAATTATGCTTTAAAAGGAGCAACAGCTGATAGTTTAACCGAGATTTCTGGTACAGTTGGTGTTGGATTTGAAGCAAGTATGAATAACATAATAGATAAACTAACGGCTAATGGAGCAAAGGGAGTAATTGCTAATATTCCAAGCATAAAATCGATGGCGTATTTTAATACAATTGCTTGGAATGCTTTGGCACTAGATGCTGAGAAAGCTACTTCCTTAACTCAATTTTATTCTGTACTAAACCCTGTGGTAGTATTTAACGAAGGAAATAATGGATTTATTGTTGAGGACAACTCACAGCCCTTAGGTTATAGACAGGCAGTAGAAGGAGAAATGATTTTATTAAATGTGCCTTTAGATTCTGTCAAATGTTTTAATTGGGGATCTTTACTTACAATTCCTGATCGCTATTTTTTATCACTTAGTGAAATACAGACGATAGATGATAGAATAAATCAGTTTAATGTAATATTAAAGAATATAGCCGATGCTAAAGGCTTAGCTTTTGTTGATACTCATACTTTTTTTGATAAGGTGAAAACTGGTTATAATTATAATGGCGTATCAGTTAATGCGGCGTTTGTTTCTGGTGGTTTTTATTCGTTAGACGGATTAAATTTAACGCCAAGAGGAAATGCTTTATTAGCTAATGAATTTATAAAGGCAATTAATGAGAAATATCAATCCACTATTCCACATGCAGAGGCTACAAAGTATCCAGCAGTGGTTTTTCCATAAATTTCAGGAAGTATTGATGTTATATCTGAAGAATAAAAGTTAAATTTTTTCGAACAACTAAAAGGATAAAATAATTTTTTTAAATTTATCACACTCAAACAAAAAACACAACAAAGCCTATGAAAAAACTTTACACGCTTGCTCTTAGTTTCGTAACAACTATTGGCTTCATACATGCACAAGCACCTTGTTCGGGTGGTAGATACGCATTTGATACTTTCACAACTGTAACAACAAGTTCAGTAGCTTATGGGGCTAATACTAGTTTTAGTGGAAGTAACACAACACTTGTAATGGATATTTATCAACCAGATGGAGATACTGCAACAAACCGTCCATTAATCATTTGGGCACATGGCGGAAGTTTTATTGGAGGGACAAGAACAGATGCCGATATGGTAGCTTTATCACAAGCTTTTGCTAAAAAAGGATTTGTGTGCGCTTCAATTGAGTATCGCCTAGGGTTTTTCCCTTTTGATTCTGCAAATGCTATAAAAGCTGTGTTAAGAGCAGTACAAGACATGAAGGCTTCTATTCGTTACTTTTATAAAGATAAGCAAACATCAAATAACTATAGAATAGACACAAATAATATTTTTATTGGTGGTAGTTCGGCAGGGGCCATTACGGCTTTACAAACTGCTTATTTAGATAAATCTTGTGAAATTAATTATTATTTGTCGCCAACTACTTTATCAACCATGGGAGGAATGGAAGGATATAGTGGAAATCAGTGTTATTCTTCAAATATTAGAGGTGTAATTAACTTATGTGGTGCCTTAGGTAGATATGGTTGGATAGAGCCAGGGGATGTTCCATTTTGTTCAATGCATGGAACTATTGATGGTACTGTAAAATATAATAGAGGTATGGTAAACCCTGGTACCCCATTAATGTTGTTAGATGGTAGCCGTATGTTAAAAGAACAAGCCAATGCAATTGGAGTTAATAATCCTTTTTATACTTGGTACGGACAAGACCATGTGCCTTATGCTTCTAATTCTGCATATATGGATTCTACTATTAATTTTATACGAGATTTTTTAGTTTCTACAATGGGTTGTACAGTTACACCTTTATTACCTGAGAATACGCCAGCACAAACAGCTACTTTATATTCGTATTCAACTTGTACTACTAATGTAACTATGCCATGCGCACCAGTTGGCGTAAAGGAATTAACTATGCATAATACAATTTCAACCGTATATCCAAATCCTTCTAACAGTGATGTTTTCATCGAGTTCATAAATATTTCAACCACTCATTTTATTGAGTTACTAGATATTACAGGGAAATCGATTATAAAAGAAACTACTAATGAACACACCTTTAAAATTAGTCGTGCTGAAATTGCAGATGGAATGTATATCTTAAAAGTTACTGATAAATCAGGAGAAACAGCTACTCAAAAATTAATATTCCAGTAAAAGTACTTTTAAACAATATATAATAGGCTGTCTCAAAAAGAGGCAGCCTTTTTTTATAATACCATTACAATAACCAGAATATCTTGATGCAAAAAATTGTACGATAATCTTATACACAGCCTTTTGTGGGCTCTTTTTTTGTCTTGACACAAAAAGTAATAAAAAAATCAAGGCTCTTTAAAATCTTGCTAAAGCCATAATTACATTTGCTATAATTTATTTTTGGATTCAGTAAAAATAAAATTTATCACCGCCTAATTTGAACTTAAGCTTTCATATAGTTGCTCGTATTTAGGCAGAATCTCTTCTATATCAAATACTTTTGCTCTTTCAAATGCTTTTTGTTTAAATTGAATTAATAAAGATTCATTAGATAAGAGATGAATGCAATTTTTGGCCATATCTTGGTAGTCTCCAACCGAACTTAGATAACCTGTTTCTCCATGAATATTTAATTCAGGAATACCACCTGTATTTGTTGAAACAACAGGCACTTTAGAGGCCATTGCTTCTAAAGCTGATAGGCCAAAGCTTTCGGTTTCTGAAGGTAATATAAACACATCTGCAATAGAGAGTATTTCTCTTGGATTAGCAATTTTACCAACTGATATGATGCCATTACAAGTGTCTAATTCTCTGCATAGTTTGTCAATGGCTGGTCTTTCAGGGCCATCTCCTACCAAAATTAACTTACAAGCAACTTGTTTTCTTACAATGTCAAACACGCGTAATACATCCTCAACACGTTTTACTTTTCTAAAATTTGAAATATGAATTAATATTTTTTCATCATCATTAGCAAATTGTTTGCGATGACATTTAAATTGAATTTTTTCATACTCCTCAATTTTTATAAAATTGGGAATTACATGTATTTCTTTATTAATCTTAAATGTATTAAAGGTGTCATTCTTTAAACTTTCAGATACAGAAGTAATAGAATTACTATTATTTAAGGAGAAAAAAATAACAGGTTCAAATGCTGGGTCTTGTCCCACGAGTGTTATATCTGTACCGTGAAGTGTAGTAATATAAGGTAATTTAATACCACGCGAAAAGAGAATTTGTTGTGCTAAATAGGCTGCCGATGCATGTGGTATAGCATAATGTACATGAAGAATGTCAAGTTTTTCATAAATAGCTACATCTACTATTTTGCTGGCTAACACACTTTCGTAGGGTTGGTAATCGAATAAAGGGTAATCGTTGACACTTACCTCATGGTAAAATAAATTTTCGTTAAAGGTGTTTAATCTAAATGGTTGCGAATAAGTTATAAAATGTACTTTGTGCCCCTTATCGGCAAGTGATATTCCTAATTCTGTAGCCACAACGCCACTTCCACCAAATGTGGGGTAACAAACAATTCCAATATTCATTTTTTTGTGTACAATTAATAAACGGTTATTTCATTTTATTACCATTCACATCAAGTTCAATGATCTCATAACCTAATTTAGATAGTTTTTCGTAATTGCTCGCTTTGTCGCCAACAACTAGTATTATCATCTTGTCATAAGGGATGTTCTTCTTAGCCAACTCGTTAATCTCATCTTTAGTTATATTCTTAATAATTTCTGCTTGTTGATTAGTATAATTTTTATCTAAATTGTAATCAACCACACGTTTTATAAAACCTAATTTTTGATTTGGCGATTCATATTTTAATGCTTCAGATTGAGCCATGGCGTTTTTAGTGAATGATAATTCCTCATCTGTAATTCCATTATCATGATATTTTTTTAACTCGTCCATTATTATTACAACCGAACTATCAGTTGTATTTGCCTTTACACCTGCAAATAACACATAAGGCCCAACAAATTGATTCCCTGTAAAAAATCCTCGAGCTCCATAAGTAAAGCCTTTTACCTCTCTTAATATAAAGTTAATTCTACTATTAAATGCTTGTGCCAATGGATAATTCATGATAGACGATTTAAAATATTCGCCAGTTGCATCGAATGGTAAAGCCAAATAACCAACTCTAATTTCTGATTGTGGCGCATCTTTTTTATCTACAAAATAAATTTTAGTTTTATCAATACTTGGTAATTGATATCGTGCTTGTGGCATCGTATTATTAGATGTTAGTTTAGTTAAAAAATCTAATTTTTTAATAACAGTGTTTTTTTCAATATCTCCTGTAATCGCTAAAACAGCATTAAATCCGGAGAAGTTTTTGAAGTAATCTTTTACATCGTCAAGTGTTATGGAATTAACGCTTTCTGTAGTTCCAATAGCTGGCATTGAAAGATTTGAACTCTCACCATATAGTAATTTATTATAAACATTACCGGCAATAGATGTAGCTTGTGTTAATTGATTGGTGATGTTATCTAATTGTTTCTTCTTAACTAAATCAAAGTCTTCTTGAGAGAATTTAGGGCTAAAAAATATTTCTTCGGCTATTTTTAAAGTAGAGTCGATATTTTGTTTTAAACAAGAAATGTTCAGTGTAATTTCATTGTCGTTAGCAGAAACAGAAACATCACTACCAAGGTTTTCAAGAATTTCTTCAATTTCTTCAGCGCTGTGTTTAAGTGTAGATTCTTCTAACATGGAGGCTAATATAACCGCTAAACCTGATTTTGGTTCGTAACGATGACCAATAGGCATTGAGAAAAGGATGTTTACTTTTGGTATATCTGTGTTTTCTACGCCAATAATTTTAATACCATTCGCATATTCAGAAGTCCAGTAATTAGGTAGTGGTACTAACTTTGCCGTAGTTGATGCAGGCATCTTACTTCTGTCAAAACTATCTTTAGGTTCTTTATAAGTTAAGTTTTTGTATTCATTACTTTCTTGTTCTACAGTTCTTTCGTACATCTTCCAATTATCTGGTTTAGCTACCAGTTCGCCTTTTCCCTTTGGAACACAACTTAAAA
>JADLER010000099.1 GCA_020846025.1 Bacteroidia bacterium
AAACGGCTAAAGATATGGGACATCGCATTGTATCTTCGATGGGAGCAGGAGGAAAAATGGATCCTACAAAGTTACAAGTAGTAGATATTTCAAAAACTAATATCTGCCCGATGGCCTATTATTTAAGAAAAAGATTAAAATATGTGGGTATTTATAAAGGCTTTAAAGCTGTATTTTCAACCGAATTGCCCAATAAAGATTCAATTATGAGGACAGATGGCAGTAATTTTAAAAAATCAGCTTATGGAACAAGCTCGTATATTCCTGCTGCATTTGGCCTTACTTGTGCTTCGGTAGTAATAAGAGATATAGTTGAATGGAAAGAAATTAAGTAATACTAAATTATAGTTATAACTGGTATAAACTATTTGATTATCAAATCGATAAATTTTAACAATTTTGATTCATGCTATTTTTTAACATTATTTTGTATTAATGCAAATTTATCGTTAATATTGTGAATTGAATAAATCCCCATTTATTTAACAAATAAAACATATAGTAAACAATATGAAAAAATTATTACTTAGCGCTACGGTATTTTTATCATTAGCAATTTCAGCTCAAAATGTTATTCCTTGTGGAACAACTGAGGCTAAAGAGTATTTCTTAAAGAATTTACCTGGCTATGCAGCCAAAGTTAATGCGGCAGAACAAAAAATAAATTCCGATTTTGAAGCTTATCTTCAAAATTTGACAACTGCAAAAACAACTTCGGCAGAAGCAACATATACAATTCCTGTTGTTTTTCACATTCTACATAATGGTGAAGCTGTAGGAGTTGGCGAGAATATTCCAGATTCTTATTGTATTAACGCATTGACTCAAGTAAACAAAGATTTTGCTCGTTTAGGTTCTGATACAGTTTCTATCGATCCACGTTTTGATAGCTTGTATAAAAAGATTAATATTCAATTTGTATTAGCTCAAAAAGATCCAATGGGTAATTGTACAAATGGTATTATTCGTCATAATGACGTAAACTCTAATTGGTCTCAAACTAATTTATTGGCGTTTCAGTATAGCACCAATGCTCCTACAAGTTGGAACCCAAATAAATACTTAAATATTTATATAGTAAAAAACATTGTTCCATCTGGGTCTGTAGTGGGAGGTGGAATTATTGTTGGTTATACATATAAACCGGGCACTTCGCCAGTTCCAGCAGCTGATGCTATAGTGTATAGAAATGATTTTTTAAATGGAATGAATGCCCGTTCTCTGAGTCATGAAATAGGACATTGGCTAGGATTAAGTCATGTGTTTGGAGATACTAATAGCCCAGGATTTGAGTGTGGAGATGATGGAATTAGTGATACACCTCCAACTACTGGATTCTTTAGTACTTGTCCAAAAGCAGGAACTTATTCTGCGCCTGCATCTGTAACAAATCCTTTAGATAGTGCAGATATTCTTCAAGTGAGTTTTGGTAATTTTAGTGGAGGAAATCAAAGTGCTATCATTACAAATATGAAAAAAGGATGCTTAAAAAGTACTTCTAACTTAAATTCTGATACAGCACAAATAATTCGTAATTTGTTTACAATGATAAGCACAACTGTAACCCCTAAATTAGATACTTCTATAAAAGTGGCTTCTGGCACAAAAGGATCTTATTCTAATTTCTCTGAAGTTTATGGAATGGATTTTAACGCTGGAAATACAGTTACTTTGTCTGTAACAAGTTCTGCTGCATTTAATCAAGATAACTATGTAGCAGCATATATAGATTTAAATAAAGATGGGGATTTTGTTGATGTAGGTGAAACTATTTTACAAGTATCTACTCCATTACAAGGTGTTCAGACATATACAGCATCTTATTCAATACCATCAAGTGCTTATGCTGTATATAGATTACGTGTTATGACAAGTAACGCAGCAATTCCTAATGCAAATGCGACTATTACAAGTGGTGAAATTGAAGATTATAATTTGAATATTGGAACTACTCCAACACCTACTACCTCAACTAATCATATTATGGCAACATGTGATACAGTTCGCCCAAATTTAGAAAACATTATGGATTACTCTTCTTGTCCTAAGAATTTCACAAAAGGACAAAAAGACAAAATGAGAGGCACAATTGAACTAGGTGCCGCAGGAAGAGATAATTTAGTAAGCTTAGCTAATTTACAATTTACAGGAATTGTAGATGCAAATGGTAATCCAGTTAGTGCATCTCCTTGCGCTCCAGTTGCTGATTTTAGCTATAATAAAATTTCAACATGTGCAGGACAAAGTATTAAATATACCAATACTTCATATAACGGTACTGGTATTACTTTAAGTTGGGAATTTGAAGGAGGTAATCCATCAACTTCTACTGCATCTGTACCTACAGTTACTTATTCTACGCCTGGTACTTATTCAGTTTCATTAACTGCTACAAATGTACAAGGTGCTTCAACTAAAACTATTAGTACTGTTACAATTAATTGGAATGCGCCAAGCAGAAGTTTACCTTATGTTGAGGATTTCGAGTCTGGTCAATGGTGGCCTACAGATTGGAATGTTCCAACAAACCCAGATCCAATGTCGCCAACTTGGGCTATGTCTAATTATGGAGCAGGTTCATCAAATCATTCTATTTATTTACCAAATGCGGATATATCTGGTTTTCATGATGGACAAATTGATATGATAGAATTACCTTCTTTTGATTTTTCTAATACAACTAATATCGGTTTATCTTTTGATTATACTTTTGCAAGAAAAACTGGTGTTACCCAAGATACTTTTAGATTACAATATAGTTTAGATTGTGGTGGCACATGGTCAACAATTCCTGGTTCTCCTTCAGCAAATACAATGGTTGCTGCCACAGGTGGTACCGTAAATGCACCTTACATCCCTTGGCCTGGTACATCTACTTGGACAACGGCTGTAATTCCAACTGTTGGGACTAATATGATAGCAAATAAAAGAGATGTAAAATTACGTTTTTGGTTTAAAAATGATGTGGCAAATGGTCAATCTCAAAACTTGTATATAGATAATATTAATATTACGGGAACTGTTGGTGTAAAGGAGTTTGAAAATAATATTAATTTATTAATTTATCCAAATCCGACTAATGGTATTGCTACTGTTGATTTTACAACACCTAATAATTCTAAAGCAAATATTGCAGTATTTGATGTTACTGGTAGAGTAGTAGAGCAAACCCAAGTAAATACAAATGCTGGTGTAAGTACGAAATATCAAGTAAATTCTTCTGAGAAATTAACTTCAGGTATTTATTTTGTTTCAATTTCAATTGGAAATGATAAAGTGGTGAAGAAAATTGTTATTCACTAACATAAACAATATTCTGTTAAAAGAGGCTATTTCAACGAAATAGCCTCTTTTTTTGCACAAAGTGAATTAACTTGTTATTAAGTGTATTAATTGATTAACTTCTTCAATAGTATTGAAAGAGTGCAAACAAATCCGTAATCGTTCTTGATTTTCTTTAACCGTTGGACTTTTAATTGATTTAACAAAGAAATTCAAATCACTTAGTTTTGTTTCTAAATTGCTAACTTGAGTATTACCTGGAACAATTTTGCAATGAATAGCACTTTGACTCTTAATAAAGGAATTATCAGCCATTGTTTGAGTATTAAAATTAGAAATTAGCGTTTTAAGATGGGTAATCTCTTTACTATTTATTAATAACTCATAAGCCTTTTTAATACTTACAACACTATGTTCGGGGAGAGCGGTGGTGTATATAAATGAACGAGAAAAGTTGATGAGATAATCTTTTAGTTGTTTGCTACCAACAATAGCAGCACCATGGCAACCCATAGCTTTCCCGTAGGTATAAATTCGGGCGAAACATTTATCTTCTATATTTAGTTCATTACAAAGACCTCTACCTTGATCACCAAAAATACCAATCGCATGCGCCTCATCAACAATTAAGTGAAAATGATAGTGTTTAGCTAATTCTAAAATTTTAATTAGAGGAGCACTATCTCCATCCATTGAATACACACTCTCTACAACAATGTAAATTTCATTAAACGAAGCATGATGTCTTTCTAATAAATCATTAAGTTGTGCAATATTGTTATGACTGAATTTGTAATGTGTGGCAAAACTTAATCGAATACCATCAATAAGCGAGGCGTGAATAAGCTCATCACTTAGTATTAAATCTCCTTTTTGAGGAACTGATGATAATAAGCCTAGATTTGCGTCAAAGCCAGAGTTAAAAATAAGAGCAGATTCAGCATGGTGGAATTGAGCAATATAATCTTCAGTGTTATTAAATAATGATGAATTTCCGCTAATTAACCTGGAACCAGTAGAACCTGAATTAGTACTAGCTAATAAGGATGATACTCTTTGTTGTAGTTTACCACTTTTTGAAAATCCTAGGTAGTCATTACTTGAAAAATCAATTACAGGATATGACGCTTTTAAAGTTCTAAACTTGTTTTGAGATTTTACTTCATGTAATTTATTTAGCAACCTTTCAGGAAATGAAATCATCTTTTTCAAATTTAAAAGTGTACTTTAAATACATAAAGTGTGATAGCTATTTATGCCAACTCACTATTAAACACTTCTCCAGAAAATGCTTTTTTAGGAGATAATCCTAATATCTTAAACATTTCCATATCTTGATTGTATAAAGGATTAGGTGTAGTTAATAATTTTTCTCCAGCAAAAATAGAGTTTGCACCTGCCATAAAACAAAGTGCCTGACCTTCCATACTCATATTTAAGCGCCCTGCTGATAATCTCACAGCTGTTTTAGGCATTACAATTCGAGTGGTTGCAATCATGCGCACCATATCCCAAATTGGTACTGGTGGTTGTTCTTCTAATGGTGTTCCTTCTACGGCAACTAAGGCATTAATAGGAACTGATTCTGGGTAAGGACGTAAAAGACTTAATGTATATAACATACCAACTCTATCTTCTACTTTTTCTCCCATACCTATAATTCCACCTGAGCAAACTGTTAAACCAGCTTTACGTGCATGATTTATGGTGTTTAACCGATCATCATAAGTTCGGGTAGTAATAATATTACCGTAGTTTTCCTCACTTGTGTCTAAATTATGGTTATAAGCATATAAACCTGCCTCAGCTAGTCTTTTTGCTTGATCTTCGGTGAGCATACCTAGGGTAGCACACACTTCCATACCTTTCTGGTTAATTGTTTTAACCATATCCAACACTGTATCAAAATCTCTATTATCACGCACTTCACGCCATGCAGCACCTAAGCACACTCTGCTTGCGCCACCTCGTTTAGCATTTTCTGCTAAAGTATCTACTTCTGGTACACTCATTAACTTATGAACCTTTACTTCTGTATGATACCTAGCAGCTTGAGGACAATAAGCACAATCTTCAACACATCCACCAGTTTTAATAGAAACTAAAGAGCTCACTTGAACTTCGCCAACAGTATGATGTTGTTTGTGTACTTCGGTAGCTTTATATATTAATTCCATTAAAGGCGTATTGTACACCTCCATGATTTCTTCTTTTGTCCAATCTTTAAAATTCATTGTTATGTGCTATGAGATTAAACAAATTTAAGATAAAAGCAACAAACAGCCAAAACTTGGATGTGAAATATGTCGATATAATGGCATATAAAGTCTAACATTATGTTAGTAAACAATTTTATACTGTGTGTGACTTTTTTGAAAAAATAGCGTTATTTGGCTTATGAAAAATCTTTTTTGTATTTGTTTTTTAATTACGTGGATTTATTCAACGCCATTGAAAGCTCAATTTTCGGAGTCGAAAGAACGAAAGAAAATGTGGAGAAAATCGGCTCATCGAAAGAAGAATAGAGAGGCTTATAACCCATATTTGGATAAGAAAAAGAAAGATAAGCCAAGCTCAGTTAATGCTAGAGAAGATAAAAAAGCAATTAAGAAAATGAGAAAGGATTATAAAAAGCAGAATAAAAAAAATATGAAAAAATTAGGTATTAAACCTAACAAGTAGTTGTTTCTTTCACAATTTTAACTCTTGTAAAATATCCATTTTCCAAGTTCTTTCCAGGTTACTTTTTTACCATACATTAAAATACCAGTACGGTATATTTTACCAGCCAACCATGTGAAAAATAAAAAGCCTAAAACTAAGAATAACATGGATAGAGCTAATTCCCAAATTGGCAAATCAAATGGTAAGCGAACCATCATCACAATAGGTGAGGTAAGTGGAAAAATAGAAAAGAATTGTGCCATTGTACTATCGGGATCAGCTACAACACTTTGTGCAATTATAAAACTTAAAATTAATGGGATTGTTATCGGTAATATAAACTGTTGAGTGTCCGATTCACTATCCACAGCAGAACCTACTGCAGCAAATAGTGCAGCATATAATAAGTAACCAAACAAAAAGTAAAAGGCAAAACACCCAATTATTTTAGCAAAGTTTAAATTATTGACATTATTAAATAATTCGATGACTTCGTTTGGAGAATTTACCTTTTCCATCTTTTGAACATTTGAACCTAAGTCATCTTTCATCACTTTCTCCATTTGACTATTATGTTTCATTGTGTCTGAAATTTGATCTTTAAATAAAACACTATTTACAGTGGTGCTTATAATTAGAGTTAAAACAATCCATAAGATGAATTGAGTTAAACCAACTAAAGCAACACCAATTATCTTTCCAAGCATTAACTGAAATGGTTTTACAGACGACACGATTACCTCTACAATACGATTGGTTTTTTCTTCAATCACACCACGCATAACTTGTGAACCATATAAAAAAATCATAAAGTAAATGGCAATGGCACAGAAAAAACCAATAGCCATATTTATTTCTGTATTCGTTTTTTCATCTTTTCCAGTTTCACTTACCTTTATGGTTAATAGCTTTACAGGGCGACGTGCATTCTTTATTTTACTTATATCAATACTATCGCCTTGCAAACGATAGTCGAATAAAATATTTTCGATATTATTTGAGATATATTCTTCGGTACTTAAACCAGGTTGTTTTTTATAATATAATATAGGAGAAGTTTTAAATTCATTAATGGCTTCTCGACTAATTTCCATTATTAGATCAAAATTTCCGTCATTTAATTTTTGTTTGGCATTTTGTATAGGCTCATCACTATAATGAAATTTAATTTCAGTGGAGTTGGGTAATTTATCAATAAAAAGCCCACTATGATCTAGTACTAAAATATTGTGTTCTGTTTTATCACGCATGGCTAACCACACGGGTACAATCATTAAACCTGCCATAAGTATAGGGCCAAGAATCGTCATTATGATAAATGATTTTTTCTTAACTCTCGAAAAATATTCACGTTGTATAATTAATAATAATTTGTTCATGGTTTAAAATATTTATTCAGTAAAAGAACTTTGAGTGTTTAATGTTGTTTTGTTTTCAACCACCGAAATAAAAATATCATTCATAGAAGGAATAATTTCATTAAATGAAATAATTTCGGCATGGCTTAATACAGCTTGAAGTAAATCATTGGGTTTGTTTTGTCCGAGTAATTTTATAACAAGGGTGTGTGTTTGTTCATCGCTCGATTTTTCAAGTATTTCGGCACCTGCCCATAAAGCATTGGTAAAACCAATTAAATTGCCTTTAAATGAGATTTTAAAAGTATTAGACTTGTAGTTTTTGCGAATATCTTTTACTGAGCCGTCTAATATTTTTTCAGATTTATTAATTAAAGCAATATCATCACACAGTTCTTCAACACTTCCCATATTGTGTGTAGAGAAAATAATGGTAGAGCCTTTTTCTCTTAATTCTAATATTTCTTTTTTAATTAATTGTGCATTTATAGGGTCAAAGCCACTAAAAGGTTCATCTAAAATTAAAAGTTTTGGTTCGTGCAATACCGTAACAATAAATTGTACTTTTTGTTGCATCCCTTTACTTAGTTCTTCAATTTTTTTATCCCACCAAGCTTCTATTTCAAATTTTTTAAACCATTGTTTTAATTTGTCTTTAGCTTCTGCTTTTTTTAAACCTTTGAGTTGAGCTAAATATAAGGCCTGTTCTCCAACAGCCATCTTTTTATACAAACCACGTTCTTCTGGTAAATAGCCAATTTCATCAATATGATTAACGGATAGTTTATGCCCATTAAATAAAATTTCGCCACTATCGGGCCCAGTAATTTGATTAATAATTCGGATTAATGAAGTTTTACCTGCACCATTAGGCCCTAATAATCCAAAAATACTTTGTGGTTTTATTTCTAAACTCACATCGCGTAAAGCAACATGGTTAGCATATTGTTTGTGTATATTTCTTATTTCTAATATTGGTATCATCTTTTTTATTTAATAGTTAAAAATAATGTATTTAAGTTAAACATAAAATCGGATTTGTGTTTTTAGTCAACATAAAACACTAATCCTTTTAAATATTCCCCTTCTGGAAAATTAGGAGTAATAACATGATCTGCTGGCTGTGATAAAGTATGTAAAAGTTTTAAGTTTTTTCTTGATTCGATAGCAGCAGCTGTAACTGTATTATAAAATAATTTTTTATCAATTACTCCAGAGCAAGAGAAAGTAAATAAAATCCCACCTTTTTTGATGTTTTGTAATGCCATTTGATTTAATCTTTTATAACCTATCACAGCATTATGCGACACATCTCGACTTTTAGCAAAGGCAGGTGGATCTAAAATAATGATGTCATAGTTTTTTCCTTGATCTTTTAAGTAATCAAAAGTATCTACTGCAAAACCTTGATGATTATTTATCTTATTTAGCTTGGCGTTATTATTACAAAGCTCAATAGCACTGGCACTTGAATCTACTGAATGAATAACATCACAATTGTTTTTTGCGGCATACATTGAAAACCCGCCAGTGTATGAAAAGGTATTTAATACACGTTTTCCTTTACTATAACTTCCTAATAAAGCTCGGTTATCTCTTTGGTCAATAAAAAAACCAGTTTTTTGACCATGAATGAAATCAATATAGAAATTCACGCCATTTTCTAGAACAATTAACTCTTGATTACAATCACCAAATAAAAATTGGTTTTGAATAGTTGAAGCATAGTTGCTTGGTAATGTCTCAGAACTTTTATCGTACACGCTTAATAATTGTGTACCATATATTTTTCTTAAAGCTTCAGCAATATCATATCTACTTTTATGTATGCCAATACTATGTGCCTGTAAAACAATATGACCGTTGTAAAAGTCTAGAATTAATCCTGGAATACCATCACCTTCTCCAAATATTAAGCGATACACATTAGTTTGGGGTGAATTTGTTAAATTTAAGAATTGACGAAACTGAAAAGCTTTTTCAATTTTCTTTGTCCAAAAATCAATATTGATGGCTTGTTTACTAAAAGAAATAATGCGAGCACTAATACTTCCTTTTTGGTAATGAGCCATGCCCAAAAATTGCTGTTTGGCTGAATAAATTTCAACCACATCTCCATCATTTAATGATGTATCTATTAGCTTAATAGCACCTGAGAAAATCCAAGGATGGAAACGTAAAACAGGTTGTTCTTTTCCGTTATGTAAAGTGATTTTAGGATATTGACTCATATGTTACAAAGGTAAATTTTATGAACTATTACACAATTATTTTGACTAAATTTGACAACTATTTCTATAAAAAATAAAGATATGACTAGTTCGGAGATAAAAATAAAAGTAACGGTAGATGATAATCAATTACCACATCATATTGAATGGGAAGTGCCGGATGCCAAAGAAAAGCATGATTGTAAGAGTATGATGTTAGCATTATGGGATGAAAAAGAGAATGCCACCATGCGTATTGATTTATGGACTAAGGACATGAGCATTGACGAAATGAAAAAGTTTTATCATCAAAATATTTCTACACTTACTGATACTTATTTTAGAGCAACTAATGATGAGAATACAGTTAAAGAGATGCGTGCTTTTTTGAGTGCTTTAGGAAAAAAAATGGGAGTGTTGGTAGATGAATAGTACAAATCTATTCATCATCTGCATGTCCTTTAACTATTTTATTTTTTTGTTGTAAATAGAGTTCTTCTTCTTTTTGCATTTGAAATTTTAGAGAGTCGCTAATTTCTTTACTTCCCAATTTATTTAAGTTTGGCTTACCAGAATTTACCCAAGCAGTGTACCACATACTTCCCACCACAATAATACTTTCTCTCATACGTCGTTCCACCTGTCCTTTTATCAGTAAATCATAAGCATTGGTGTAACCCTCAGAATAAACTTTTACTATTTGGTTACCTCTATTTTCATAGCTGTATTTTTGATCACTTGGATATTGTTTATTTAGAAGAGCTTCAAATTTTAGAACGCTATCCACGGCTTGATGGCTATCATATACTACTTTCCAGACCGTTTTTATAGGTGAGTCAATATATTTAGCTCTTCCTACAAAATAATCATAATCATTAGCTTTTATTTCGGGTATTCTGCTTTCCCAAAATCCGTGAATGCCTTTTTGATTTGTTAATTGACCATTGTAATTTTCTGTGGTGTGAAGTGGCACATGAGCATCGGCAACATAATGACCTAATTCGGTACTATATTTTAAAATTAAATCGAGGTTTTCATCTTTAAATGCATTAACTAATTTATTATAATGCTTTTCAATTTGCCAAGGCACAATTCCATAAGCTCTTAAAGTATCCTCGGTGTATTTAGCTACAGCAGCTTTCCAAAATTTTGGTACGCTATCAAAGGCATGTTCACCATAATGGTCAATGTCAATATAGTGTCTTTCGGCTTCTCCTTTTACACCGTAACGCCTTTTGTCTGGATCAACGGCATGATTAGTAATAAATTCAATATGCTGTTTATAAAAAGTTACCATCTCGGGTGGTAAAGTGAAAATAGCCATTCTATTAATACGTTTATGGCCATAAAATCCCCAAGAAAGCGTTGGCTGTTTTGGTAAAACTAACCACAACACTACGCCTATAATTACAAATATGAATAATTTTTTCATTGATTATACTTTAAACCCCATCACTAAAATATCATCTACTTGTTCATACGTTCCTTTCCATGTTTTGAATACAGTATCAATTTGTTGTTCTTGTTCTTGAGAACTAAAAGGTTCTATTTTAATAAATAAATCTTTTAAATTTTTTGTCATAAATTTTTTACCAGATTCTCCTCCAAATTGGTCGGCATAACCATCAGTAAAAATATAAAGCATGTCTTGTTTTTGTAACTCTATTTTAGTAGTTGAATAAACTTGTTCATCAGAGGTATAGCCTGCTATGGCAATTTTATCTGCTTTGTATTCTGTGAGCTTATTTTCTCGTACCAAGAATAATGGTCTGTTAGCACCCGCATATTCCACTTGAGTAAATGTATTGTTAAATTTTAGTAAAGCTAAATCCATACCGTCCATTTGTTTCGATGTGTCGGAATGTTGTTTTAAAATCCGTTTTATTTCGATGTTGAGTTGGGATAAAATTTCACTTGGATGGCTTACTCTTTTCTCAAATAAAATTTGGGTTAATTTGTCAATGCCAATAATACTCATTAAAGCACCAGGTACTCCATGACCTGTGCAATCGGCAGCAATGCAATAAAAATCACTGTCTAATTTTCCAAACCAATAAAAGTCTCCACTTACAACATCTTTTGGTTTATAATATACAAAGCTATTTGGTATTTGTGTGTTTAATTCTTGTTTGTTAGGTAATACAGCCTGTTGAATACCTTTGGCATATTGAATACTTTGTTCAATTTCCAATTTTTTTTCGGCAATTATTTTGTTTTGTGCTTTTAATTGTTGATTGGCAATCTGTTTTTGTTTATTCTGTTTAAATAATAAGCTGGCTATGAAAACAACTATTCCAGCAACAGCTAACAAGGCGATAATGAAATAGCTTTTTCGATTATTTTTTAATTCTTGAATTTCGTTAGCTTGTGTTAATTGTTTAATGTTTGCATCCGATTTTTCAAGTTCATAGTCATTTTGTAAGTTAGTTAAATTATTTGCGTAGGCATCTTTATCTAAAGCTAAATGTAATTGGACATACTGCACTAAATAATTATAAGCTGAATTATGGTTGCCTTGTAAAGCATGGGCTTTTGAAAGTGCATCTAAACATTGTTGTTGCATGTCTTTTAAGCCATACCTTGATGAGTAATTGAGCACTTGATTTAAAATAGTAATAGCACTGCTTGCATCTTTGAGTTCCATACTATAAACTGCTTTATTAAGATAGCAAGTCATAAAATTTAACGAGTCACCAGTTTTTAAGTTTATTTCTATGCTTTTGTCGTTGTAGTAAATTGAAGAATAATAATCACCTTGGTTATAAAATAAAGAACCTAAATTTCCATAAATTCTTCCTAGGGCTTCTTGCTTTTTACTTAATTTAGCTAGTTCAATGCCTATATTAAAGTATTTTAAAGAAGAATCGAACCAATTTCTTTTCTTCTCATCAATATATCTGTCAGTAAAATAACTTGCCAAAGCATTTAATACTTGAAGTTTGCCAGAGTTATTGTTTAGTTTCTTGTAGATTTGGTATGATTTATAAAGAAATTTATCACTATCATATTGATGTTGTTGAATACATTTTATCCAACCAATGTTGTATAATGACTGTGCAATTTGTTCTTCGTCTTGTATAGAGTCGGCAAGGCGATAAGCATTAAAGTAATATTCTTGCGCTTTAATGTAATTTGTTTGGTACCAATAGTTGTCAGCAATACAATTTAATGCGTCTATTTGTCCGCTTGTATATTTTATTTCTTGTGCTAATCGCAAAGCTTTTTTAGCATATTGAATAGATTGTGTATAACTAGAATTTCCAAGTATAATGGCAAGCCTTACCATAATTTTTACTTTTGAAGTGTCATTTTTTTCTTGAATAAGTTTACTTTCTAGTTCTTTTATTTTATCATTTTGTGAGTAAAGTTTTTGTGAGTTAAACAATAATGACCAAACAAGTAGAATTACCTGAGTAAGAAATACTAGTTTTGTGTTTAATTTCATTTTTGAACTTTATAATTATAAAGGTAAATTTATATAAATTACTTTATTTCCCATTCTTTCCAGTCCATTTCTTCGCCGTTTAAAATACCTAAGTAACTTTGATAACGTTCTTTTGAGATTAATCCGTCTTTTAGAGCCTTTAACACAGCGCATTTAGGTTCATTTACATGTAAACAATTATTAAACTTACATTCATTCATGAGTCGGCGTATTTCAGGAAAATAATGACCAACTTCTTCTTTTTTCATTTCTACTAATCCTAACTCTTTAATGCCAGGAGAATCAATTATATTTCCACCAAATGATAAAGGGAATAGTTCGGCAAAGGTTGTAGTGTGTGTGCCTTTTAAGTGTGCTTGTGAAATATCGCCAGTTCGTAAAGTTAAATTTGGTTCAATAGCATTTATAAGTGTTGATTTCCCTACGCCACTATGCCCAGCAATTAAAGTGGTTTTGTTCTTAAGTTGTTTTTTAATGAGTTCAATGTCGGTGTGTTTGAATGCACTAATTTTAAAACATTCATAACCTATTTTACTGTATAAATTAATAATAGAATCTTGAATTTGTTGAAGTTCATCATCTAACACATCTATTTTATTAAAGATAATTTTTGCAGGTATATGATAGGCTTCGGCTGTTATTAAAAATCGGTCTATAAAGCCTAATGAAGTGCGAGGCGCAACAAGTGTTGCAATTAAAAAGGCTTGGTCGAGGTTGCTGGCTAGGATGTGAGCTTGTTTTGAAAGATTGATGGATTTTCTAATAATGTAGTTTTTACGAGGTAGTATCGAAATAATTTTTCCCTCATTATTTTCCACTTCTATTTCTACTAAATCTCCCACAGCAATAGGATTTGTTGTTTTTCGTTCATCAAGTCTAATCTTTCCTGTAAGCCTACATTCAATAATAATGTTATTATCTGTTCTTACAGAATACCAGCTACCGGTTGATTTTACAACTAACCCTCTCATTGGTGCTAATTTAAGTATTTTAGACTTGTTAATAGAATTTTTATGAATTATTAATTACAAAACTATTCAGCGCTTAACTTTATTAAAATTTTGGTTTTTATACGTAACTTACAAGCGTATATTTGTAGTAAATTAATTGTTATGTCTATTAAGGTAAATCATATCACTAAATTATATGGAGAACAAAAGGCGTTAAATAATGTTTCTTTTGAAATTGGCACAAATGAAATTGTTGGCTTTTTAGGCCCTAATGGTGCAGGTAAAAGTACGATGATGAAAATACTTACTTGTTACATTCCTCCAAGTGATGGACTGGCAACAGTGTGTGGGTTTGACATTAAAGAACAAAGTATCGAAGTAAGAAGGAATATTGGATATTTACCAGAGCACAATCCATTGTATTTGGATATGTATGTAAAAGAATTTTTGCAATTTATAGGTAATTTATATCATGTAAAGAAAGTAAATGATAGAGTGAAAGAAATGATTGAAATGACGGGGTTACAAGTAGAGCAAAATAAAAAAATTGGAGCATTGTCTAAAGGTTACCGCCAACGTGTTGGCTTAGCGCAAGCGATGATTCACGATCCAAAGGTATTAATTATGGATGAACCCACCACGGGTTTAGACCCTAATCAGTTAGAAGAAATTAGGGCTTTAATTAAAAAGTTAGGTAAACAAAAAACAGTTATGCTTAGCACACACATTATGCAAGAAGTAGAGGCTGTATGTGATAGAGTAATTATTATTAATAAAGGTGAAATAGTAGCGAACGATCAAACTCAAAGTTTACAGCAAAATAATACTAAACAAGTGATTACTGTTGAATTTGATAAAACCATCTCTTTAAGTTCGCTGAAATCTATAAGCGGAGTAGAAGATGCTGTTTTAGTGGATGGAAATACATGGAAAATTGTTTCGGATGCAAGCGTTGATGTTCGTAAAGAAGTTTTTGCTTATGCAGTAAAACATAATATGAGTGTGTTAGCCATGAATCGAGAGGAGAAAAAGTTAGAAGATGTTTTTAAAGAATTAACAAAAAAATAAATGTCTATGACTCCTACGCTAATATATGTTGGTGGTGAATTTGTGAAATCAAATACACAACTAGATGTTTTTAGTCCTTATGACCAAAAACTTGTAGGTTCAACTTTTTTAGCGGATGAAAACATTATTGAAAACGCAATTCAAAAAGCACTATCAGTTAAAGAAGAATTAAAACATTTACCTTCATACCAAAAATCTCAAATTTTAAAACAAATTTCTGATTCGTTAATTGCCCATAAAATAAGGCTAGCGGAGGTATTAAGTGCCGAAAGTGCTAAGCCAATTAATTTGGCAATAGCAGAGATTGAACGCTCCATACAAACGTTTTTAATTGCCGCCGAAGAGTGTAAACGAATTCCTAAAGAATATATTTCACTGGATTGGACAACAAATGGAGAAGGAAAAGAAGGCATCATTAAATATTTCCCAATCGGTTTGGTAGCAGGTATAGCTCCATTTAATTTTCCATTAAACTTGGCTGTTCATAAAATTGCTCCTGCCATTGCTACAGGTTGTCCTATTGTTTTAAAACCAGCAAGTGCAACGCCATTATCTTGTTTAGAATTAGCTAAGATAATTGATGAAACTGATTTACCTAAAGGCGCTGTTTCAATTTTACCGATGGATAGAATTACAGGAAACTTATTAGTGAATGACATTCGCTTTAAACTCTTGTCCTTCACAGGTTCGCCTGCGGTTGGATGGAAAATGAAACAACAATCAGGTAAGAAAAAAGTAGTATTAGAATTAGGAGGCAATGCAGCAACCATTATTACTGAGAGTGCTTCAATTAAAGATGTTTTACCAAAGTGTGTAATGGGAGCGTTTGCATACAGTGGGCAAATATGTATTCATGCACAACGATTTGTTGTTTTTCATAAACATTTTAATGTCTTTGTAGATGCACTAAAACAAGAGGCGCTTAAGTTACAATTTGGAAATCCTTTGTTAAAAGATACGCAAATTTCAAATTTAATTGATGAGGAAAACGCAGTACGTGTAGAGAATTGGATTAACGAGGCTACAGCTATGGGGGCTGAATTAGTGTGCGGTGGTAAACGACATGGTAGCTATATAGAACCTACTATACTTACTAATTGTCAATCGAATATGAAAGTATATACCGAGGAAGTCTTCGGCCCTGTGGTGTGTATCGAGGCATATCATACTATTGAAGAAGCTATTGCAAAGGTAAATGATTCAATATTTGGGTTACAATGTGGTGTTTTTACCAATGATATTAAGGAATTAGATAAATGCTTTGATGAAATTGAAGTAGGGGGTATTATTCATAATCATGTTCCAACTTTGCGTTTCGATCAAATGCCTTATGGTGGCGTAAAAGAAAGTGGATTAGGTAGGGAAGGTGTAAAATATGCTATGTTAGATATGTTAGAGCCAAAAATATTAGTTAAATAAATAGATTAAATATGGAATATAGAAGATTAGGAAAATCGGGCTTACAAGTTAGTGCACTATCATTAGGATCGTGGCTTACTTTTGGAAAACAAATAGATGATAAACTTTCAGATGAGTTAATGTCCACTGCTTATGAGCATGGAATTAATTTTTTTGATAATGCTGAAATTTATGCAGCAGGCGAATCTGAAAGAGTGATGGGGAAAATTTTGAAAAAGAAAAAGTGGGCAAGAAGTTCTTACTGTGTTAGTAGTAAAGTGTTTTTTGGATATGAGGATAAAAAGCCAAATCAAACAGGTTTGTCAAGAAAACATATTATGGAAGGTTGTGAGGCGGCTCTTAAAAGACTGCAAGTTGATTATATAGATTTGTTTTTTTGTCATCGACCTGATAAAAATACGCCTATTGAAGAAACGGTATGGGCAATGAATACCTTATTGCAACAGGGTAAAATTTTGTACTGGGGAACAAGTGAGTGGGCAAACGACGAGATAATGGCGGCACATGTATTTGCAGAACGTCATCATTTAATTGGACCAACAATGGAACAGCCTCAATATAATATGTTTGAAAGAACCAAAATGGAAAAAGACTATTTATTGTTATTTCGTGATTTTGGTTTAGGTACAACCATTTGGAGCCCTTTAGCTTCTGGATTATTAACGGGAAAATACAATCAAAAAATTCCTAAAAATACTCGTTTAAGTATGAAAGGAATGGATTGGTTAAAGGAGCGAACATTAAATGATGTAAGTAAAATAGAAAAAACAATAAAACTAACGGCACTAGCTGAAAAACTCCAAATTTCAACCACACAATTAGCCTTGGCTTGGTGTTTAAAAAATCCAAATGTAAGTACGGTTATCTTAGGTGCATCTAAAAAATCTCAACTTATTGAAAATCTCAAAACATTAGATGTGATGCCTAAAATAACTCATGAGGTAATGGATAAAATAGAATCCATTTTGGGTAACAAACCTATTTTGTCGCAATTTTAATGAATGATATTTTTAAAGATTTAGTAGTTGTGGAGGTAGCCAGTGTGCTTGCTGGCCCTTCGGTTGGACTGTTTTTTTCTGAATTAGGAGCTAAGGTTATTAAGATTGAAAATCCAAAAACAAATGGCGATGTAACACGTAGTTGGAAGTTAAGTACCGAAGATAAAGATAATGATACGAGTGCTTATTATTGGAGCGTGAACACAGGGAAAGAGGTGTTGTTTTTGGATATTACCAATCAAAATGATTTAGAAAAATTATATCAATTAATCAAACAAGCAGATGTTTTTATTGCCAATTATAAAAGTGGTGATGATATTAAATTAAAAATAGATTATAATACCTTAACTCAAATTAATCCTCTACTTATCTATGCCTCAATAAACGGCTTCGGTTATTCAAGTCCACGCACTGCTTATGATTTAATTTTACAAGCCGAAAGTGGCTTTATGTACATGAATGGCGAAAAGGAATCGCCTCCACTAAAAATGCCTGTAGCTTTAATTGATATTTTGGCTGGCCATCAACTAAAAGAAGCTGTTTTAATTGCTTTACTGAACCGATCTAAAACCAATAAGGGAATACATGTATCTGTTTCATTATTTGATTCCGCAGTTGCTTCATTAGCTAATCAAGCCACTAACTGGTTAATTGCTCATTATTTACCAAAAGCACAAGGTTCATTACACCCTAATATTGCACCTTATGGAGAAATTTTCACTACTCAAGATAATCATCTTATAACATTTGCTATAGGAAACGATAAACAGTTTAAAAAGTTATGCGATTTGCTTCAAATTACAATTGATGATAAATTTCAAAGTAATCAATTAAGGGTAATTAATCGAGAGGGCTTATTTAACGTATTAAACTCTAAGATTCAAACTCAAGATTTTACTTCAATTTATAAGCGTTGTATCGAATTGGATATTCCAATAGGTAAAATTCGTAACTTAAAAGAAGTGTTTGAATGACCAGAGGCTAAAGATTTATTACAACAATCTATTTATCATTCTAAAACCAATCATAGTGTTAAAACTGTAGCTTTTAAATTTCATTAATTTTTGTACCTTGCTATATGCTTAAAAAATTAACTTTTATATTATTCTTGGTAACAAGTTTTACTATTCATGCTCAAGTTAAGGATACCATTGTTTTAATGAATGGTAACTATGCAACGGGTAAGGTGATTGATACTTTAATAGGTGCTGTTACAATTATTGATTCCACAGCTAAAACCAAAAAATTGCATTATGAATACGATGAAATTTATTGCGTGAAATTTAATGATGGTTATAAAAAGTATTATTATCGTCAGGATTCATTAATAAATAATTGGTTTACAAGAGACGAGATGCAATATTATATTTATGGAGAGCGCGATGCAAGAAAAGGGTTTAAAGCCCGTGGCGCATTAATTGGTGCAGGAGTTGCTGGTTTATTGGCAGGAGCAACGGGTTCATTTTTTGCACCAGTGTTACCTTATGGCTATATGGCACTTACAGGTTTACCAAAAGTTAGAATAAGACATAAAACTATTAGTAATCCTAATTATATTGATTACGATGCTTATATATTAGGATACGAAAGAGTTTCACGAAGCCGAAGAAGGATTCAAGCTTTAATTGGTGGAACTATAGGCCTTGCAGCAGGCTATGGCTTATATTTTGGGCTTCTAAAAGATAAATTACCTGCTACCATTACACTTAGATTCTAATCTATATGAAACAAAAAAAAATTTTATTATTAGGTTCAGGTGAATTAGGTAAAGAATTAACGATTGCTTTACATCGCCTTGGTCAATATGTGATTGCTGTTGATTCTTATGCTGGTGCACCTGCCATGCAAGTAGCTCACGAGTTCGAAGTAATTAATATGTTAGATGGTGATGCTTTAGATAAGATAGTAGCAAAACATCAACCGGATTTAATTGTGCCTGAAATAGAGGCCATCAGAACTGAACGTTTCTTTGATTATGAGAAACAAGGATATACGGTTGTTCCGAGTGCTAAGGCCGCAAACTTTACCATGAATCGTAAAGCAATTCGTGATTTAGCAGCAAAAGAGTTAGGAGTTAGAACTGCCAAATATTTGTATGCTAAAACTTTCGAGGCATTTGATAATGCTGTAAAAACTATAGGATTTCCATGCGTAGTAAAACCATTAATGAGTAGTAGTGGAAAGGGGCAGAGCACAATTTATCAGGAGAGTGAAATACAACAAGCTTGGGATTATGCTAAATCTGGTTCAAGGGGTGATTACGATGAAATTATTATTGAAGAGTTTGTTGAGTTTTATGCCGAAATTACTTTGTTAACCGTTACCCAACGCAATGCACCTACTTTGTTTTGTGCGCCAATTGGACACCGACAAGAAAAAGGTGATTATAGAGAAAGTTGGCAACCTTGTGAGATATCAGATAAAGATTTAAAAGAAGCACAAGAAATGGCCGATAAAGTAACGAAGGCATTAACGGGTTTTGGCATCTGGGGTGTAGAGTTTTTCTTAACCCAAAAGGGTGTGTATTTTTCGGAATTATCGCCACGTCCTCACGATACTGGAATGGTAACACTTGCCAATACACAAAACCTAAATGAATTTGAATTACACGCAAGAGCTATATTAGGTTTACCTATTCCATCTATTTATTTATTACAAAAAGGAGTTTCGGCAGTTATTTTAGCAACTAAAGAATCTAATTCATATCAATTTATTGGAGTTAATGAAGTTCTAAAGAATCTTAAAACCGATATCAGATTATTTGCAAAACCTGTTACAAGGCCTAATCGTAGAATGGGAGTGGTGTTACTTTCTTCAACTCTTGATAGTGACATGAATACTTTAGTAGTAAATGCTCAACAAATTGCCAAACAAGTTACTATTAAAGAAGATGCGTAAAAAGTTGTATTTTGTTGTTTGCGTATTAATTTCAAATCTTATCTATTCTCAAAAGATTGAATTTCCTGAAAATTTAAGAAAAACACAAGTCGCTCAGTTGTTATTACATGATTCATTATTGTATTATCAATGTCATGTAGATACAGCTATTCAAGAAATTACAACACAGAGTGGGCAAAAAATAAAATCAAAAAAACGTCGCTTAACCATTACTGAAAAATTTAAAATATTATTAACCGATTCTGGTTATGTAGCCTTTTATTTTTTATCTCCAGTTACTAATTATCCAAATAAGAAATTTCCTTATCTTACTTTAAAGGAAGTAGAATCATGGGAATTTCAATTAAGTAAAATAAAACGTTTAACTAAAGATGAAGTATTGTTACTTTCCGCATTTGAAACTAAAACACATGCTATTGTGCATTACGAATTAAATATTAATAAATCTTGTCCTAATGAAGTGATTATTAGAAGAAATAGTTTTGTTGAACAACTTATTGTAGAAGGCGATTTAATTTTAAGTGAGATTTTGAAGTTTCATTAATCCTCAAATAAACCTCCTATTCTATTTCCAAAAGATTTTCCTAAGTGCTTATATGCTTTTTCGGTTGCTTCTCTGCCTCTTGGTGTACGATTCAAATATCCCTCTTGAATTAAAAAAGGTTCGTAAACTTCTTCAATAGTTCCTGGTTCCTCTCCTACAGCAGTGCTAATTGTAGTAATGCCTACGGGGCCACCTTTAAATTTATTTATGATAGAGGTAAGGATTCTAATGTCCATTTCATCTAATCCATTTTTATCAACGTTTAAAGCCTTTAGTCCATAACTTGCAATTTCGAGATCTATATTTCCGTTTCCTTTAATTTGTGCGAAATCTCTCACTCTTCTTAATAGCGCATTTGCAATACGTGGTGTTCCTCTACTTCTTCTTGCTATTTCGTACGCGGCTTCCTCGGTTATTTCTACATTTAATATATTAGCGCTACGTTGCACAATGCCTGTTAATACTTTACTATTATAATAATTTAAGCGAGATGTAATACCAAATCTCGCTCTAAGTGGTGCTGTGAGTAAGCCACTTCTGGTAGTGGCACCGACTAAAGTAAATGGATTTAATTTAATTTGTACAGTTCGGGCATTTGGCCCACTATCAATCATAATATCAATTTTATAATCTTCCATTGCTGAGTATAGGTACTCTTCAACAATTGGACTTAATCGGTGAATCTCATCAACGAATAGCACGTCGAATGGTTCTAAATTGGTAAGTAAACCTGCCAAATCCCCTGGCTTATCAAGTACTGGGCCACTGGTTACTTTTAAATTTACACCTAAATCATTAGATATAATATGTGCTAATGTTGTTTTTCCTAAACCCGGAGGGCCATGTAACAAAACATGGTCAAGTGCTTCTTCGCGTTGTTTAGCTGCTTTTACAAAAATTCTTAGGTTATCTACAACACTTTCTTGTCCAGTAAAATCATCAAATTCTATAGGGCGTAAAGCGCGTTCGTAGTCTTTGTCGCTATTACTTAATTTGTCGTTATTTGCATCTAAGTGCTCGTTCATGTATTGTAAAAATAACTATTTAAACTCATACAAAATGCTATAATTTATAGCATTTTAGGTAATAAAATCTAAATAGTTATCTGGGTTAATAAATTGCACTTTGGCTTTAGGATAGGCTTTCTCAAATGTAGGTGGTACTTTACTTTTTGCGTTTGGATTCCACTTAAATTCAAAACCAAATAACTTACCATTTATCTCCTCAATTCGATCAAGCTCTTGCTTATTGTGTGTTCTCCAAAAAAATTCATTGTAATGAATAGATTGATAGTTCAAGTATTTAATCCTTTCGCTATTGATATAATTTTCCCATAATATGCCTTTATCATCGCGTTGGTTTAGCAAGTTAAAGTTGTTAATGACTGCGTTTCTTATGCCATTATCCATAAAATACCACTTATTTTTTTTAGTAATTTCATTATCTAGGTTTCTACTAAAACCAGTTAATTTAGTAGTAATGAATACTTTTGAAAATAAGTCGAGGTATTTTTCTACTGTATTTTTACTTATTTGTAATTCATTACCTATTCCTTCGAGTGATAATTCACTTCCTACTCTAAAGGCTACTATTTGTAATAGCGCAACAATTTTCTCTCTTTTTTGTATGCCCTCATAAGCAAGTATATCTTTTAAAAGATAGGAGTTTACTTGTTCTTTTAAATATTCTATCCTCTCTTGATTATTATCTAGGTGTTCCAACTCTGGATATGAACCAAAGATTAATCGATCTTCTAATCTTGATTTAGTTTGAAGATAGGTTTCTGTTTTGCTTAGTTCGGTTTGTGCTAGTGGGAATAAGTTAAAGGTAGTTTTTCTTCCTACTAATGGTTCTCCCATTTTATTGTTTAAATCAAAAACTGATGATCCAGTTGCTATAATTTTTAACCTAGGAATGGTATCTACCATTAGTTTTAATTTTGATCCAATATCTGGTACTTCTTGAGCCTCATCTATTACCAATAATTTAATATTTCCAAGTAGCCGCTTGTAGTTAGCTGTTGATTTTATATTAAGCGCATTAATGGTATCCACATCATCACCATTTAATATCAGAGGTTTTTCTTTGATCTGTTTGAGTACTTGTTTTACTAGTTCAGTTTTTCCAACTCGTCTTGCTCCAACAATAATTACAACCTTATTAGGTTTTAGCTTTTGAATGATTTTATTTTCTATGCTTCTTGTAATTAAAGCCATTTTATGTGGTAATTATTTTCCACAAATATACTAATTTTTTTATAAATTGACGGAATTCATTAAAATTTAGTCATAATACTGACGGAATTCATTAAAATACCGTCATTGTATTGACGGAATTCATTAAAATATCGTCAATTTACCAAATAGCAGGACCGTATTTTTGAGTGATTTTAGATTTTGGAGCTACCGAATAGAATAGTTGATCAAACCAAATAAGAATTTTGGGTGCTAATACAAATGAATTAAGTTGGTTGCTAACATAATTAGTGTTTCGTAAGGCTAATCTTGCACACACATCAAGTCCTAAGCCACACCACTTAAAAACTTTAAATTGGATAGTAATTCCGGGTTCATAGAAGAGTAGTAATCTTTTTTTTGAATTAATAAGTTGTTTCCCATTATGATATTGCCACCAGTACATACCAGTTCCAACTTGAATAGGAACACTTAATTGCCACCTATATTTTTTATGAAAAACAAAATCAGCATAATAACAAACGTAGCCAAACTTAAAATAATTATTAATATATCGTGTAGTTCCATTATTATCGGTTATAGTAAGAGGTTCTTTAATATCTGAATTCAGCCAACTATACCCAATTCCTAATCGTAGTTTTCTCTTAAAGCTAACACCCAATCTTACTCCAGAAACCTTTGTGGCCGTATGATTTATAAATGAGTAGCGAGATTCAAGGCGCGCATCTACACTTGGTCGGGCATGTATTAATGTGCTCAATGTGTCAAGAATTTGACACTTGATATGCAAAGTAATACAGACGCTAATTATACAAAATACTATCCGCACCATACAAAATTACTTTAGAATAATTGTTTATAAATACGTACACTCAAATTGTATTAACAAGTAATGTGTAGTAATTTTACAAAATGACTCCTTTTCTTGATACCTCAATTACTTTCATAAAAGGTATTGGACCTCAAAAAGCAGAGGTGCTACAGAAAGAGTTGTCAATTTTTACGTATCAGGACTTTTTAACCTATTATCCGTTTAGATATGTGGATAGAACTCAATACCATAGCATAAAAGATGTGGTTGAAGATGGTGCTTATTATCAATTAAGAGGATTTATAGTAGAACTAGATTTTATTGGTGAGAAGCGCGCAAAACGTTTAGTGGCTAAGTTAAAAGATAGCACAGGAGTTATTGAGTTAGTATGGTTTCAAGGAGCTAAATGGATGGTTGATAAGTTAAAAGCCGAAACAGAATTTGTAGTATATGGTAAAGCGTCTCAATTTATGGG
>JADLER010000100.1 GCA_020846025.1 Bacteroidia bacterium
TGAAACAAAAATGGCAGCTTAAAAAAATGCTATCGTTATAACGTAATTATGCAAGCCTACTATTTTTTTACAAACCGATTTTCTCAGTAATAATTTAAATCGCTAGTTTTTTCACAACCTGACGGTTCTCGGCTTTGCGAATTGGCGGATTTTCAGCACAAATGTTTATTTGAAAAACTGAACTTGAACCTTGCACTAAACTATCATAGAAGCACTGAACCCGCCATTTTGCAAAACCGATGTTATGGGCTGGCTTTCTATTCTTCTGGTTGTTCTGCATAGTCATATTCCGTTTTGAACAACTCAACTTCTTCTTTCGCTATTACAACATCTATGTCAGCAATTACTGTTTCATCAATTATGGCAGTCGTCTCTATAAGAGTTTTCAGATTGTTTTCAAGCCAATCTGAATTCCATATTTGTAGTGTCTGGTTATTGACTTTTTTACAAAGCTTTTCTGAATACTGTTTTTGTCTGTCGAGTTTGATAGTAAGTCTTTGAAGCCAAATTTTTATGTGACCCGTGTTTGGGATTTTTTCAAATCTTTGGGAAACAAGGTCTAATATTTCATTTTTCTTGTCTGTCTCTGGTATTAAAGATAAAAGCTTACTAAGAATGGCAGAAGCAATCGGGTAAGTTCTTGGGTTTTTATACATAATATCAACCAAGATACTTACCAAAACAGTAATATTCTGATTGGTCTCTGTTATGCTTTTAATTCTGTTGTTAAACTTTGATAATGCTTTTGATAGACTACCTGAATTTGGGTGCAACTCAGATAAGTTGTGAATTATTAAAAGATGTTCTTGAATTCCTTTCGCTCCTTTTCTTGCTGACATCCAATACAGCTTATCAGACTTTATTGAATTTTTAATGACGTTGTTTGAAACAATTGTTTTTTGTGCATTCAATCGCATTCCGAGTTCAATTAAAATCTCAGTCAGTAGTTTGGTAATGTGTTCGGCAGTTTGTGGATTGTTTGAGAAAATTCTATAATCGTCTCTATACCTGATTATTTCATAGTCTTGTATGTTGTCTTGCTGTATCCTTTCTGAAAGCTCCAAATCTGCATATCCAATAACCATTTCTGCTGTAAAATCCATTAAAACACTTCCTTGTGGAATTCCATTTGTTTGACCAAAAGCCATATCCTGCAAATGTTTGTCAATTGAGTTTCCAATAAGGTTTTGGTCTCTTCGTTGTGCTTTCGCTACTGGTTTTGTATGAATAGCCCAAGGAACCGAATGTGTGTATATTGAGCCGTAACAGTCTGAAATGTCTGTATGTAAAACATATTCGTATTTCAATGCTAATTCCAAAGACTGTTGCTCAATTGCTTGCCACCATTGACTAATTGAAGTCGCTTTATCAGACTGTTGGTCGTCAGAACATAATGGAATGCTGTAACATCTTATTTTTGAATTAGCTTGAAACTGAGCAAACCGAGCCACAATTAAATTCCAATTTGCTTGTTCCGTGATTTTGTTTACAAGTGAAACATAAAGTGCTGGGTGTATTAATTGGAATGGTCGCCAAGCAAATTTTCCATCTCTATTATTTAAGAATTTATAGTTTACATCTTCAAATTCCGCTGGAAAATGTCTCTTCGTTTGTCCTGGTCCAACAGTATACGCAGAATATAACGCTGAAAGGTCTTGTCCACCGATATGACTGGAAACAGCTTGCAATAAATTTTCAAACACAAAATATGTTGGAAGGTCAAAGTTGAAATAGCTTTCTTCTTTGAGAAAAAATTGTCTTGCGTCTGTATGATTAAGGTCTAAAATTCTTGTCATTATTTTCTATTTAGTCCATACAATTTCAAATAGAAGTGTAAAAGTCATTTTTATCATCAAGGTCATAAGATAATCTTATTTCAACGACCTGTTCCGTTTGGCTGAATTCGTGAAAAATGTCAATTACGAATAATGTTCCTTTATCATTTTTCAGTTCATTGTATTTCTTCCTTTCATCATTGGTTTTAAATAGATTGTATAAATCAATTTTTTCACCGATTCTAGGAATAATTATATCGTCCCCTGAAACTTCAACTGATATATCTTCAAATTCAAATTTTATTGTCTTTTTCATTTTATTTCGGTTTTATTGGTTTGTCGATTTTATGTTTGGTGCTCGTCTAAGCTTGCCCATAACGGATGGCAGCTAGAACTTGTGCGGCTCAGGGCATTGTCAACCGAATATTGATAACAAAGATAAAATGTTTCTACGCATTTGCAATGCAAAATAACTGTCTTTCGCGAAGCGGCATTTATTGCAAATGCTTGTGCTTTTGCCCGCATAAGTTTTAGGTGCGGTTAGCAGTTGTTTTATTTCTTTTAAAAATTCTATTGAAATATATGTTTTTACTAATTCCTAAATATAACCCTGAACCAGTTGATAAAAATTGACCGACTTTATGCTTTTCGCCATTAACATCTGTAATTATTACAATTCTTTCTTGAAGCCATTTAGTAGATTTTAGGTTTAAATTATAGTTTATCGTCAAATTAAATAAGTTAAAATTATTTTTATTTTTCACTTCAAATATTAAACCCAAGGTTGGCTTAATATTTCTTTTAGTGATGCTTCTTTCGGTTATTATTTCAATTTTAATTTCATTTATACCGTCAATTGAATATGAAAATTGACTTGCTTGACGATAAACAGAACCATAGTTAGTTTGAATTTCAAATCCACTAGTTAAAAATAAGCTAGTAATAATTTTATCATATATTTTGGATTCTCTTTGAAGAATCTTCATGCCAAGCCTGAATGGATATGATCTCTGAGTTAAACCAGAAATAGAATAAGCGTATGTTTCAAAACTAGTGTTATAATTTGGGTCATAGGTTATATATTTCATTTGTATATTACTACTTGTAACATCAGAATAATAACCAAACTCATAAAAAAAATTAGTTGCTCTATAACCAAAATTGATGCCTAATAAAATATCAGGGTAACTTTGATAAAAATTATTTGTAGTAATAGTTATTTTAGATCCAGATATTGAATTAAAGGTTGATCCTTTGTCATTATTTTTATGAAATTTTAAATAATTGACTGCTGGTTTTAAATAAAATCCTTTTTGGGCAAAATTTTGCCCAAAAAGGATTATTAATGATATTAATAAAATTATATATTTCATCTTACCAATTTTTTCTAATAACAACCATGCGAGAAAGTGCCGGACTAGCTGAATTAATTCTAGGAGTAAAGGCAAAGAAATAATTTGTCAAATTAGTACTTCCTTGATATGATTGAAATCTTTGTTCTGAACTTTGATTTTGGTTTCCACCAGTAATTAATCCGTAATCTGCTGTTGCCCCACACCTAACTTTATAATGAATATATCCTAAAGTACCATTAAAATCAAAAACAAATTCACTACCTCCCACAGAAGGCCATATACGAGCAAATAATGAGAAATAAATACCGTATCTGTTAAAATCTACTGCTGCTCTACTTGTTCTATTAGTTCCTGGAACAGTAAAGTCTACGCCGTCAGCTGCGCCACCTACACCTCCTTCAGGACAAAATAAACTTAAGTTTTTACCAGCAAGATTATTTTCAACTAAATCTAACACATCGTCACCAGTAGAATATACTTTAATGTTTTCATTATCAATATTCTCGTTTACTAAATCAGAATATTCATTCTCATATTTAGATGATAAAACAAAAACTTTTTCATTTTTAGGATTTATGCGATATATAAAATCTCCAATTTGAATTATTTTATCCGCATTTAACATTGATTCAAAATATGAGTCATTAAATAAATCCTCCTTATCAGTAATTTTTTTATTCTTCTTAAAATCTGAATATGAATTAAAGTCAGAATAATTGTTTAAACAAAGTGTAAATTTATCGCTGATTTCTTTTGAAGGATTATCTACGACTTTTTGGTAATCGGATTTTGTTTTAAATATTAAACGATTATTTACTAAATTTAAATTAAATTCTTTAGCTAGTAAATTTTCATTAATTGTTGTAGATTTTGTCGTTTCTGTTTGAGTTAAATATGTTTTTGTTTCTTTTTTACAAGCCGAAAACAATATCATACTAAATACAAATGAATTTAAAATTATTTTTTTCACTTTTTCACTTTTAAAGATTGTTTTAAAACAGTTAAAACAACTGGCATTACTTTCAATTTTTTAGGCGGAGCAGTTTATGCTTCTCCCGCCAGCTTTTATTTAGTTTTACTCTCTGTTAGTTTACCTAACACTTTTCGTCATTTCCTTGTTGTCAATCAAAGTTGCACAAGCGATGTTTGAACAGTTTGAGTGTCGCAAAATAACTGCTAACGGCCGGCAGGTTTGCGTTCGGGCGGGATTAGAAGCACGAATGTTCAACCTTGCACCAAAGTTAATAAAAAGCACTAATGTTCATATTACCACGTCAGCCCGCCTGACGCAAACCTGATGTTACCTGCACGTGTTTTCGTCTGCCGTGTTCGTTACGCTTTGTTGTCTGAGTATAGTTTTTTAAGTCCCCAAACAAGTGTCGCAATAGCTGAAAGTCCAATTAGTATTCTTAAAAAGTCCGTTCCTACGGTTCTTTCTGTTCCCATTGTCATTTGAATGATGTCTTTTCCAACCATTCCGTTTAATACAGCGTTCATTGCACCAAAAACGGTCAAGAACAAACAAATTGTCATTACATTTTTCATTGCCTATCGTCTTAATTGTTGTCCTACTCGTATGGCTTTTCGGTTGTCGCCCCGTTTTTGAAATGGTCGCTGGTCTCCATTTTTTACTGAACTGTCAATGTTCTTTCCGTTATGTATTTGTTATTCTCTTTCCAAACTGTAAGCTTCCCCGAAATTCGACCATTTAAAATGAGAAAATAAATTTAATTACTAATTTTAAAAGGAAGAAAAAACATGAAAAGAACACAATTCACAGAAAGTCAAATTATTGCTATGTTAAAACAA
>JADLER010000101.1 GCA_020846025.1 Bacteroidia bacterium
AAAGTATCATCTTAAAAATTAACTCATTAATTTGATGATACATAATAAAAACCATTTCATCTGGCTGGTTAGTACGCTGAATTTGTAAACTTAATAAAGCATCTGGTAAAATATAATCCCAATAAGTAATAGGATTTGCCCATACTAATCCTTCTAGATGCACATCAGGGTTTTGATCAATACTCTTATATTTTTCTTCAATACGTGAAACGATTTCTTTTTGTACGTCTGTCATAACTGTTTTTTTTAATGGTTAACTATTTTTAAATATAAAGATTGTGTACTTAACTACATAGTAAAGCAAATTTAGCTAATATTAAGTAGTGTACACATTATTTTAAGAGAATTTAGGCTAATTGTGATTTGCTTATCCATGACTTATAATAATCCTTCACCTCATGTTTTAAGGCTTCGGTAGTTATTTTTATAGGGTTAAATGGGTCAATCATTACGGCTAACTCTTTTGTTTCTTTTTTTCCAATACTACGTTCAATTGCTCTTGGATGTGGGCCATGAGGAACACCAGCAGGGTGTAATGAAAATTGTCCAGCTTGAATATTGTTTCGGCTCATAAAATCTCCATCAACATAATATAAAATCTCATCGGCATCTATATTACTGTGATGGTATGGAGCTGGAATAGCATCAGGGTGGTAATCGTATAATCTTGGAACAAATGAACATACCACAAAATTACGCCCTTCAAATTGTTGATGTATTGGAGGAGGCATGTGGATACGTCCTGTAATAGGTTCAAAATTAAAGATAGAAAAAGCATAAGGATACACATAACCATCCCAACCAACTAAATCAAAAGGATGTGATTCATAAACATAAGGATGAATAGAGCCATGTTTTTTTACATTTATTTTAAAATCTCCATTTGTATGATGTGTTTCAAAACTATGTGGTAATTTAAAATCGCGTTCACAAAAAGGCGAATGTTCTAATAATTGTCCAAATTCGTTGCGATAACGCTTAGGTGTGCGTATTGGGCTATTAGATTCGATAAATAATATTTTGTTATCAGCTGTATCAAATTCTAATTGATAAACTGTACCTCTTGGTATAATGACATAATCACCATATTCAAAATCTACAATACCATACATGGTTTTACAACGTCCACTACCTTTATGAATAAACAACATTTCTTCCGAATCGGAGTTTTTAAAGAAATAGTCGGTCATGGATTTGCTTGGCGCTGCAATGCCTATTTGCATATCATCATTAAAGAAAAAAACTTTCCGACTTTTTAAATAATCTTCTTCTGGAGCAACTTCATAACCTTTAAAACTCAAGGCTTTTAAGGCAATATTATCTACCGCCTCGGGCTTTATAGAATAAGATTTACCAATTTCTTTAACCAATGTTGGCGGGTTTAGATGATAAATTAAAGATGACGTGCTTGAAAATCCCTCGGTGCCAAATAATTCTTCGTGATATAATTCGCCTTTATCTGAGCGAAAAACAATATGACGTTTGTGTGGAACTTTTCCATGTTTTTGATATATAGACATAATTTTAGGTTTTTATTTTAGCTAAATTAGTCTCGATAGCACAGTTTTTTATGACTAAAATCAATTCAAAAACTGACAAAAATCAGTTTTAAAACAATAAATTAGTAATGCGTAAAGTTAAAGACAATGCAGAGTAAATAATTTAATTATAGTTTTACCAAGGCTTTATTAATTTGTTTTATTAAGGATGGTCCTTCATAAATAAAACCGGTATATAATTGAATTAAATCAGCTCCTGCTTGTATTTTTTCAATGGCATCTTTAGGGCTATGAATACCACCTACACCTATAATTGGAAATGAGTTATTAGAATGCGTTTTTAAATATTTAATAACTTCGGTACTTCGTTTAGTGAGTGGTTTTCCACTCAATCCTCCCATTCCAATTGCTTCAATTTCAGCTTTAGAATATGAAAGTGGTTCGCGTGCTATAGTTGTATTTGTAGCTACAATGCCGTCTATTCGGGTTAATCTTACAATATCAATTATATCGTCTAGTTGAGAATTGGTTAAATCGGGAGCAATTTTTAGTAAAATTGGTTTACGCTTTTGCTTCTTATTATTAATATTTTGTAAATGATTTAATAAATCGGTAAGAGGTTGTTTGTCTTGTAACTCTCTCAAGTTAGGTGTGTTAGGTGAACTTACATTAACTACAAAGTAATCTACTACATCAAATAGCGCATTAAAACAGTATTCGTAATCCTGTGTGGCTAATTCATTGGGTGTTATTTTATTTTTGCCAATATTTCCTCCAATTATGATGTTTGTTTTCTTTTTTTTAAGTTTTAAAACCGCAGCATCAACGCCTTCATTATTAAAGCCCATTCTATTAATTAGGGCATGGTCATTTGGTAATCTAAATAATCGTGGCTTGTCATTACCAGACTGTGCTTTAGGGGTTAAAGTGCCAATTTCTATAAAACCAAAGCCTAATGCACCCAGTTCGTCAAATGCCTTTGCATCTTTATCTAATCCAGCAGCTAATCCAATAGGGTTTTTAAAGGTTAAACCAAACAATTTTTTTTCGAGCTTAGAGTGGCTATAATTAAAAATAAGCCGACTAATTGCTCTTCCGATAGGGTTACTGAGAAAAATACCAATTAGAGCAAACACCAAATGATGTGCTTTTTCGGGATTGAATTTGAAAAGTAGAGGTTTAATGAATAGTTTATACATAATTAGGGGCTAAAGATACATTTTAACCTTAAATTGTATGGGTTGAATAATAGGACAGATTATTAACAAGTCGAAGAAATAGAGTTAATTAAAAAAATTAAGAAAATTTTACTTTTTTTAACTAAAGTTCAAAAAAACATATATTTTTGCTCCCTATAAAATTTAACTAAAAAAACAAAATGAAAAAAGTTTTCTCTATCGTTGCTGTAGCTGCTATGTCAGCTGCTTTCGTAGCTTGTGGTCCTTCTAAAGAAGAATTAGCTGCAAGACAAAAACAAATTGATGATTCAGTTGCTGCTGTTGCTCAAGCACAAGCTGATTCTTTAGCTAAAGTTGCTGAAGCTGAAGCTGCTGCTGCTGCTGCTGCTGAAGCTGCTGCTAAAGCAAAAGCTGATTCTACAAGAATTGCTGATTCAGTTGCTGCAGCTACTAAAGGTGGAAAGAAAAAATAATTTTCACACTTTAATGCATTAAAAAGGCGCCTATGGCGCCTTTTTTTTTATGAAAAATAACTTATAAGTCTAATTCTGGTTCTTTACTGGCTTCAGCGTTTAAATCAATGGGTGCACTAATACTAGGTAATACCACTTCATTTTTAGGTTTCTTCTTTATTTGCTGAGTTACTGGTACTTTATTTTTTTTCACAGACATATTTGTATTCGATGAGAGAACTTTTTCGTTGCTAGGTGTTTGTGAACTAAATGTATTTATAGTTGTTGGAGTTTCTTTTGTCTCTACAATCGGTGTATGAGTTTCAGGGTTAACTGGTGGTATCAAAGTATCTTTTATTGTTAATGTATCTTTTGCCGTATTGATAGCGTCTTGTGTAACAGTATTGGTATTAGAAACTGCTACTACATTGGGTGTTGTATATACTTCTGTGTAAGGAATTTCGGGATTTACTGATTCTTTTTTCTTAAAATCAATAAAACTAAAAAGTAATGCAGATAAGCCACCAATTAATAATATAAATATCACAGGAATGATGACTGAACGACTAATCCCAAGATTAAATTGAACGTTTTTTGGTTGAAATGTACTTTTCTTTTGTTGTGTGTATAAAACGCTTTCAAATTTAATCCATGCATCATCATGATAAAGCACTTCTGCGTTTTGCAGTTCCTGTTTTATTTTCTTTTCATCAAGTTCGTAATTAAACGGGCTGCTCATTAGTACTATTTTTTAAGGTCGTTTCAATTTGTTTTTGTAAATTAAATCGAGCTTTTTCAAGATTCGATTTAATGCTTTGTTCACTGGTATCAAGCAATTCTGATGCTTGTGTCAAACTATAATTATCAATCACATATAAGTTAAAAATTAAACGCTGAGAAGGCACTAAGTCCTGAATAGACTTTAGTAAAATCTCTGGTTTAATATTTCTAAAATCTATTAATTGATGGTCTAAAAATAGATCGTAGGTTTTGCTTTTATGTTCAACTGCTTTTACAGTACTTGCAACATAGTATTCGCTTCGTATGTCTTTAATATAATTAACCGCATAGACAATAAATTCATTCTTTAAAAAATCTTCTAAAGTAAGCCCTTCGTGAATTTTGAATTGATTTAAGATTGAAAATAAATGTTTAAAACCATTTAAAGTTAATATTTCTGCTTGTGCATTGTTCTTACAGTAACGCTGTGCAATGTATGCTAATTTGCCATAAAATGCCTCGAAAAGTTGCTTTTGAGCAACCTTGTCGTTTTTTAAGCATGCATTTACAAGGTCTGTTTGGTTCATTTTTTAGTTTCTTAACAGTTTATACACAATTAATTAACAAAAAGTTACAATTTTGGCCATAAATTGACTTTTTCAGAGTAATTTATTGGAATAGACTTTTTAATCAGAAATTTTCCAACTTTTAAATTCCCTTTTAATTCGATTTTTCCAGCATTTTTAAAATTAATCAGTTGAAGGACATCTAAAGGGTTAATTTGAGATAGCTTAGAACTTAAAACAAAAGTATAGACTTGATCAGACTGACTATTTATTTTTACTTTTTCATTTAGTTTGGCTGTTCCAAGCCTAATACCACTAAATGTAATGTCGAAAGATGAAGGGTAAATGGTAAATCCATTTTTATTTGGATTATAAATGTTTAATTGCAGTTCGGCATCTATTTTATCGGTGTTTATTTTATTAATATAAAACTTTTCTACGCCTTTTACCTTAATTTCTTCGAGTGGTTTACAAGAGAAAAGATGTATTAGGAAAAATAAAATGAAGAAAAGGCGAAATATCATAATAAATTTAAGTTCAAATAATTTCAAGTCTCAAGATACAAAAATTTTTAATATTTTTAAAATGATTATATTTTAAAATGTCTGCCTCTATTGGAAATAATTTTGTGGTCTATCGTTCGTCGGCTGGAAGTGGTAAAACGTTTACCTTAGTAAAAGAATATTTAAAACTAGCCTTTAAAAACAAAAGTGATTTAACTAAAAGTTATAAATCTATTTTAGCCATTACTTTTACCAATAAAGCCGCTGCCGAAATGAAATGGAGAATCATCACGGCACTTAAAGAAATAAGCTCTGGAGAGAAAACTATATTAGGCGAAAAAGTGTGTGCCGAGATGAATATCTCGTACGAAGACATGCAAGAAAGAGCAGAGATTGTACTTACTGAAATTTTACATCATTATTCCGACTTTTCTATAGGTACTATTGATAGCTTTACGAATCGTATTATTAGAACTTTTGCCATGGACTTGCAATTACCTGTCAATTTTCAAATTGAAACGGATACAGCAAGCGTTTATAATAAAATCATTGCTAATCTTATTGGTAATTTAGGAAGAGATGCTACTTTAACTAATTATTTACTACAATTTTCATTGTCGCAACTAGAAGAGGAAAAATCGTGGGATCCTGAGGGTAATTTATTATCTTTTATTTCTAAGATTCATCAAGAAGGAACTAACCACCTTGTTGGTCAGTTAAAAGAGTTTGCGATAGAAGATTTTGATAAAGTGAGAATTCAGTTAGAAAGTAATAAGAAAACATACGAACGTACATTAATACAATATGGGCAAACGGCAATCAGTTTAATTGAGTCACAGCAATTATCGGTTGAACATTTTTATAATAGTGGCAGAGGTATTTATAATTTATTTAGAAAACTTTTAACTCCAAGCACCGAAACAACTATAAGTGAGTTAATGAATAATTATGTAAAAACAACTTTAAATGAAGATAAATGGGCGTCAGGAAAAGCAACTCCAACAGATATAGAGAATATTGAAAGTATTAAAGACGCATTAAGAAATATAGTTGAGCAAGTAGTTCAATATATAAAGGAACATAAAAGCCAGTATGATTTTTGTGTAATATTATACAAAAACATATATGCTATTGGCTTAGTCAATGAGTTATCAAAGCTTATTGATTTGTATAAAGAAGAGGAAAATATATTATTAATCTCAGAGTTTAATGAGAAAATATCGTATGTTGTTAGTAAAGAACCTACACCATATATTTATGAGCGATTAGGCGAACGTTTTCAACATTTTTTGTTAGATGAATTTCAAGATACTTCATCATTACAATGGCAGAATATTTTACCATTGATAGATAATTCATTAGCAAGTAACCACATGAACTTAATAGTGGGAGATGGCAAACAATCTATTTATCGTTGGAGAAATGCAAACGTTGAACAATTTGCTGCATTACCTATGGTAGAACATGCAGATACCGATATTATCATTAAGGAACGCCAAGATACTTTAATCAGAAATTATAAACCCGATATTTTAAAAGTAAATAGAAGGAGTGATAGTCAAATTGTTATTTTTAATAACAAGTTATTTCAGGCACTTTCCGAAAAAGTTTTAGTAGGTAATCAATGTAAGATTTATGACAATCAGGAACAGGAGCATAATCATAATGATAAGGGTTATGTGAGTATTGAATTTCCAATTCCTGATAATGACATGGATAGAGAATCTATAAATAATGTATTAACACTTCAGCACATTAAAGATGCAATTAATGATGGTTATGCTTATAATGATATCTGTGTTATAGTTCGTACAAATAAAAATGGTAATTCAGTAGCCAATTATTTAATTGAGAATAATATTCCAGTGGTGTCGGCCGACTCATTACTTTTAAAGTATGCCAAAGAAGTAGAAGTTATTATATCTTTTTTAAAATACTTAACCAATCAAAAAGATATGGTATCGGCAGCAGTAGTTGTCAATTACTTAAAAGTTATCCAATTAATTAATGAAGATCAATGCATCTTATTTACCAAATCATTATCGGCTAAATCAAATAGAAAAAGTTTGTTTGATATATTGGCAGAATGTCGAATACCGTGTAACATCAATAAATTATTAACGGCTAATGTATTTGATGTGTGCCTTGAAATTATAATGATATTAAAACTGAATAAAGCTAATTCACAATACATTCGTTTTTTTATTGATGATGTTTTAACGTTTTTGCAAACCAATACTTCTAATTTGTTGGAATTTTTGGATTGGTGGAACCGTCAATCTGAAAAATCTTCAGTCATTATTCCTGAGGGGATTAATGCGGTGAATATTATGACAATTCACGGCTCAAAAGGCTTAGAGTTTCCTATTGTCATTGCACCCTATTTAGAATGGGAATTGTTTAAACCTCAATCTGTTTGGGTTGAACTTAATCAGCCAGATATGCAAATACCTGTGGCAATGATAGAAACTACTGCAATTACCGAAAATACAATATTTGGTGAAGTAACAGCCAAAGAAAAGCAACAAAGTATAATGGATAACCTTAATTTATTATACGTATGCTTTACAAGAGCAGTTCACCGATTACATATTATATCGCCAAAGCCCCCTAAAAAGCGATCTTCAAATTCTTGTTATAATTGGATGTATGAATATGCCACTAGCTTAGATGCTGCTGTATCAGAAAAACTCTTTATAGATTTTGGATCAAAATGTCTAAAAGAAAATGAAAAATCTCCGAAAAAAGGCATGGAACAATTGGCAATAAGTGGGTTAGAGTTTAATATTGAAAATAGTGCTATAAAAATTAAAGAATCATCCGCTTATCAATATACAGAAGGCATCGAAAAAGCAAGGGAGAAAGGTGTGTTTATTCATTACATTCTTTCACAAATTAAAACCATTGATGATTTAGAGGATGTGTTACAAAAAACTGTTTTGTTAGGTGATATTACTGAACAAGAATATATAGAGTTGAAAGCATCTATTTCTCAATTAATTTCTCGAGACGAACTTTTACCTTATTTCCAAAAAGGGGTAGAGGTGAAGAATGAGTTTGAAATTTTATCTAAAGATGGAATCATTTTAAGACCCGATAGAGTTGTTATAAAACTACATGAGGCAGTAATTATAGATTATAAAACAGGTAAACGAAACCAAAAAAGATACCATGCGCAGATGTCGGATTATCAAAAGGCATTAGAACAATTAGGCTACAGCTCTATTAAAAAAATTTTGGTATATATTCAAGAAAACGAAATAGAAATTTGCCCATAATTATTGGTTATGGAATTTAATTAAACCCTCGATGGGAGATTTAATAATTTCACCTACTTTAAATCCCTTTTCGTTAGCAACTTCGGCAAATAAATGTTTGTAGTAAAAACCAATGGAGCCTACAGAGTTTACAGGTAAGGATTGTGCATTGGAATATTTAGAAACTTGCTTATCAAAAAAATCGGCAAAGCAGGATTTAATTAAATTACAAACGTAAGTATCGTTATTAAATTCCTTTAAAAAAGTAAGCATACTAGCTAAATACCTACTAGGCATTGGTTTTTTGTATATATTATCTAAAATTACTTCACGGTGATAACCTGCATTTTCAAAGGCAATTTTTAAATGTTTTGGCAATAATCCATCAAAATAATTTTGAATAAATGTTTTACCAATGTGAGCTCCACTACCATGATCACCAAATAAATAACCAACTGATGGCACATTTTCAACTACATTTACTCCATCATATAAACAACTATTACTACCTGTTCCTAATATACAGGCAATGCCTTTTTCATTGCCACACAAGGCACGTGCTGAAGCTAATAAATCGTGATTAACCTCGCTAGGAATGTTACCAAATGATTTAGTGATTCCCTCTTGTACTACCTGAACTTTCTCGATGGTAGAGCATCCAGCCCCATAATAGGAGATTTTTTTAATGTTTTGCACTTCACCATTTAAAGCAGGTAAAAGTTTAGTTTTAATTTCGTTGGCAATATCTTCACTACTTTGAAAATAGGGATTAAAACCAATAGTTTGAAATTGAACAATAATACTATTATTATTTAATAATATCCAATCGGTTTTTGTAGAGCCACTGTCGGCAATTAAGATAGACATCGGTACGGAGTTAATTGTCGGTTTCAATGATACAATTTATTTTTGGTTACTAAAAACAATTTTTAATAAATAAACGCATATTTTGCCTTTGAAAAAATGAAATTTCTGTGATTAATGTCTAGTGCTTTGTATTAGAGCAGAATAAGCGATGGGGTTTGATTTACAAAGGGTAAAATAAAATCTTCGAGGCTCTTAAACTCAATCGGTGTGCGGTTTTTAGGAGTTACGATTGGCTTACACAAAGTTATTTGTTATTGATTTTTTATTTGTATATTTATTTTATAAATAACAAACAGCTTGTGTTAATTATATTGAGTTTTTTCACAGGCTGACGTTATATTGCAACTTCGCTGCGCGAACTTCAATCCCCCGTAGGCTTTCAGCCTACTCCCGGTCTTGAAGAAAGTTGCAATATAACGGAGCTGCTTGACAAAATTGCTTAGCTAAAGTTTTCGCGCAGCTTACGCTCCTACGCAACTCCTTACACACTGCCGCTTCGCCCGTTACTACGCTTCGCTGCATATAACTTTTGCTTAACGCAATTTTATTCCGTTTTTGCGAACTTCCTATTTAATGAAAATAAATTTTCATTAAATTCGTTCTCAAAACTGAACTGCGTCAAGCAGCTCCGTTATAGGCAACCCTAAGAGACGACAACTAAGAATGAACCTTTGGACGACAATATTGACTTTTGTCTTACTCGGACTTGTCTTGACTGACTGTGCAAGGAAACCTGTTTACACTTGTGGGACAGGAGCTTTAATGAACAGACCTTCTATTGAGAGCAAAATACTATCATTAAAGACTGTTGGTATTGGTGACACTATCACAGCATATGTAAGTGGGACAATTTTCGGAAAAGACAGTGCAGACAAAAAAGTAACGATTGACACACTTATGTTTGCTGCCATTGCTTTTATCAGTCACGAGAGATGTATGCTTCCCCGAAATTGGACCATTTAAAATGAGAAAATAAATTTAATTACTAATTTTAAAAGGAAGAAAAAACATGAAAAGAACACAATTCACAGAAAGTCAAATTATTGCTATGTTAAAACAA
>JADLER010000102.1 GCA_020846025.1 Bacteroidia bacterium
CGGGCTTTCGACCCAACGTAGCGGACGCTGCACGTCCCGCTGGGCTTCGCCCAACAGGCCGTTTTGCAAAACTCCTACGAAAAACTCCGTTTTTCTTCGTAGCTTCGCAAAGCGTCCGCTACGTTAGGTTCAAGCTGCCCGAAAATTCTCCGTAGACAACTTTACGGTCGACAACGAGCATTCTGAATTTAACTACTTATAATTAAAAAACTAAGTAGTGTAACGTTGACAACAATAAATTCATATCGTAGTAACATTAGGACAAGGTTTCATTGCAACTTTTGTTATAAAATGAAACGTGTTTTTAATTGTTTGCTTTCCTCCGCTTTTTTCGGTTTTTTCAAAACCGTTCTTGGCTTTCCCTAAAATAGCACATTTGGTTTTGAAAGTACAGCAAAACCAAAAAAGCTATTTTGTCTGCCCTTTTCTAATAGGTTTGCTTCGCAATCTTTGCGCATCTCCCTTCGGTCAGTCAAAAGCGCTCGCCTGCTGGCAGCAGGTATTTTCTTTTTAAAAATTAATCAAAAAAAAACTAAGCGGTACTACTTAGATGAAAAACAGGTAAAATTACCTATTGACATTATAAAAAAAACAATGTAACTTTTCTTAATTATAAACTCAAATAAATAAAACTATGAAGAAAACAATTATTTCATCTGCCTTTTTAATTTTGATTTCAACTTTGACCATTGCTCAATCAGGTCAAAAATGGGCAACTGGAGGTAACTCAAATTCAACAGGAGATTTCTTAGGTACAACTAATAATTTTCCTTTAGACTTTAAAACAAACAATACACTAAAAATGAGTTTAGGAACAAATGGTGTTTTACGAATTAATAATTTAGCAGGTATTGGTACTAGATTACTTCAAGTTGATGCTTCTGGTAATTTAGTACAATTACCTCAAGGTTCATCAAATCAATATTTATCAGGTAATGGCACATGGGTAAACGTTCCTAATGTGAGTAATCTTTGGAGTACAAATGGATCAAATTTGTATTATAATAATGGTTTTGTTGGTATTGGTACCAGTTCTCCAATATTCCCGCTAGATGTTATTGGGGATGCAAGAATTTCAAACAATTTATATGTCGGTGGAGGTGTTGTAATAAGTGACAAAATCAGTGCAATAACAGAAGTAAAAGGTTGGGATTTTAAAGTTGATAATGATATTAGTATAGAAGGCTCTTCTAGACTAAAAGGAATAACACGTATAGACCAAGGCTTTACTTTTGATGGCACAAAGGGGATAAGCTACACTCCTTCAGCAAATGGTCATGCGGCAAAAATTCATTATGGTAATAAGGTAGCTGATATACCAGAAAATTGTGCCGCTGGTCCACAAGCATGGGCAAATCATCAATTTGGTGGTATGTTACAAATTTATAATGCAGATGGTGCCGGTAATTATATTCCTAGCAGTGGGTTAATGAATTTTCAAACTTGGTCTGGCGGTAGTTCTATTGATGCAAGTATAGGAGGAGATATGACAACCACTGGCGGATTGTTATTAAATTACTTTTGCGGCAATCATACTTTTATTAATACAGGAGCGCTAGGAGGGAAAGTATCAATGGGTAAAATTGTGGAAATTGGCATGCCAACAACTGACAATTCAGTAGCACTAAATATAAAAACTAACGATGGACAGACTACAGGATTACAAATCAAAGATGAAAATAATCTAAGAAACTTTATTGTAAAAACAAATGGTTATGTTTATGCTAGAGCTATTGAGATTTCAATAAATAACTTTCCTGATTATGTTTTTAATGAGAATTATAAATTAACGTCTTTAAAAGAAGTTGAAAATTATATTTTAAAGCATAAACATTTAAAAGGATTTGAAAGTGGTAAAAAATATGAAGAAAATGGCCTACCTGTAGGTGACATATTAAAATTGCAACAAGAAAAAATAGAAGAGTTAACTCTTTATTTGATTGAACAAAATAAAAAAATCGAAGCTCTAGAAAAATTAATAACTAAATAATATGAAGTCATATATTTTATTATTGATATTAGCATTATATTATAATGTTAAATCGCAAAATTATATATATAACTACGATTTTGAAACTGCTGACGGAGGAAATTCCTGGCCTACAGGTGTAGCCCAAGCAGATAAAATGACCTCCTGGGAAACGCGGACACAAAACGTAGGAACTATAGACTTACATTCCCCAGACTGGATAAATTCAAATGGAACAGGAGTTCAAACAATAAAAGGTGTTCATCCTGGAGCTCACACTGGAAGTGGTATGATTGGCATAACAAATTACGAATTAATTCAGCAAGATTTTAATAACCAAAGCATGGATGGAGATACATACCACAATATTTCAATGTGGGTTTATATGCCATCTACCGAATCAAAAAATTGTCGCTTAAGAATCATTTTTGGTAAAAACAAATTAAAATATGATGACGAAAGTATTATTCCAGGTGAACAAAACAGCCAAGATTTATGTACTAAAAAATACACTGAGTTTTCTAATTTACTTAGTTCTTGGACAACTATTCATGAATTTGACTTTAATAATCTGAACTTGCCTTATGATTCGTGGCAAAAAGTTTCTTTTACTTTTAAAACACCATCAAATTCAATAATGCAAAGTTATGATATTTTCGCAATGGAACTTAGGAAAAATGGCTATGATCCAGATAACTTAGTTACTCCTTGTGAAGATTCATATATTTTTATTGACGATATTTCATTGGTTAAAAGCACATTTTGTGATGCAGCATGTGCCCCTAATTTAGGAGCAATAACTCATGGGACATTTGCAAATTCAATGTTTTCAAATTATGCGTGGGGTTTTACGGTTAATAATGCTATTGGAATCGAATTTACATTATATGATAGATGGGGTATAGCAGCAATTTCAACACAAACTGCCTTTGATCCAAATGGGCTAATTGATGTTGGTTATTCTGACTATGCTTTTGGATGGAACGCGTTAAATAATAATAACCAAGTATTTCCAGAAGACACCTACCCGTATATTTTAAAGATATACAATTGCAATCAAACGATAAATTATGTTGGTAGTATATATATAATCGGCAATGGCTACCCATCTAGTCTTGGTTATAACATTCATAATTATGAATTAAATGATTGTTGTCCTAATGACAGGTATATACAAAATGTTACATATGTTGGAGATTATATTGAAACTGCAAAAAACAATATTTTTGCGGGTAATAATGTTACAACCTCTGTAGCAAACGGGAATGTAATTGTTGGTTATGGAGTTGATGTAAAATATGTTGCCAAGAATATTAGTATTCAAAGTGGTTTTTCAGTTATGCCAGGCGGTTCATTCAAAGCAATTCCGACAGAAGATTGTATTTATCAGTCAGTTCAAAGAAAGAGCTTAAGAGAAAGACCAAATATAGATGGAAATAATAGTTTTAAAGTAAACAATGAAGTTAATACCGAGATACTAATTCATCCTAATCCCTCAAATGGTATTTTCACCTTCAAATCCCTTAATAGTGAGATTTCTAGTATTGAAATTTATAATTATTATGGCGCTAAAATTCTTTCATACAATAAAGAAAATTTTAATTCGTTAATAAATTTAGAAGATAGAGCTAATGGAACTTACTTCTTTAAAGTAATTTTATCCGATGGCAAAGTAAGTTCAGGCAAACTAATCAAAACAAATTAACAATGAGTTTAGCATTTAAACATAAAATTCATCTAATAAGTTGGGGGCTATTTTTAGTTCCCAACTTATATAGTCAATCAAAAGATACTTTACCTCATCCTATAAATACAAATAGATTTTCTATTAATGCACATTATATATATAATTTCAATTCAAATAAAAAGGAAGTATCAAACAATTATCCTACGGGTACACCAACAAACTATAGTGGCGCTGGTATAGATTCTGTGTATTATGAAAAACATAAATATAACGATGCTTCCAGTTTCGGATTTAACATCGCCTACAATCAAAGAATTTTAAAAAGAGTTTCAATATCTTTTGGCATAGGATTAAATCAAAAAAAGGAAATAACAAAATATATCATATTTGATGATAGAAGTCCCTCTAAATCGGATTTAGATAATATAATATTTACAAAGTACTCAATTGTAAATTCTGTTTGCCTGAATTATTATTACAAAAGATGGATTTTTGGCTTTGGAAATAGTTTTGCATATAACGTAAGTCAAAAAAGTATCAATACCTATAAAGATCAATCAAAAAAAGATTATAACTATAAATATTCTCCATTTAATATTTATTTAAATGAATCGATTTCTTATCAGATAATAAACAACAAGGGATTATATTTAAAATTAAGTGTCGAACAAAATAGTAGATTTTATTACAGCTATGGATATAATAATTGGTTTATGGTTGGAGTAGCATATTATTTTTAGATTGGAAATTTAAAAACACGCATTAAGTCTCTCAGAGCTTACTGCTTTTTTCTCTTTTCAAACTTCCGTTCACTCACAAGCAACTTATTTAACAGATCTTGCTCCTGCGTTTATCTCAGAAGCGACTTCTTTAACACTTCTAACAACTGCGTTTCTCTCACAAGCTTATGCAGTTTTCTCAGAATCGGCTGCAATTATCTCAGAACCTCCTGCAAGTTTCTCACAAACTCCTGCGGTTCTCTCAGGAGCTCCTGCGACTTCAAAACTCCTTGATTATCAATTAAATACAATTTAGTCATGTTTCGCCAAACTTAGTGCAAAGACCTCGGTTTTGACACCAAAACTGTTAAAATTCGGTTCGACCTGTGTTTGGTTACTGAGCCTATCGAATTAAATCCTTGCACATTTTGCAAGCCCATTTGGCGGTTTCTTTTTAAAGGAGGCAATTTATTTTTCGCCAAATCAGCTTGCAAAATTTCCTCCCCACCTCACTAAATGTAATTAGTACTGGCGGTTTTCCAAACCGCTTTTTGCTATCCCTCAGCGAACAATTAAAAACTGTGTTCCAATTTGAACATTCAGCAGCTCACAAAACGTAAAAAGACAAATCATGTTTCAAACAGACAAATTCGGTTTCAAAATAAAAACAGTGTGGACACCATAGCAACATCTTTTAGCAGTGTGGGGCAGCCTAAAACTGTATGCTTCCCCGAAATTGGACCATTTAAAATGAGAAAATAAATTTAATTACTAATTTTAAAAGGAAGAAAAAACATGAAAAGAACACAATTCACAGAAAGTCAAATTATTGCTATGTTAAAACAA
>JADLER010000103.1 GCA_020846025.1 Bacteroidia bacterium
ATAAAGGCGATGGTAGAACGAACTTAACAAATAATTGGGCTTATGTGATGATTAGTTTTAAGCCTACTTTTTTAAATGGTAATAAATAACAAAAACAAATATCAACTCAGTAATAAATCTAAAAAACCAAAAACTATGCTATCAAAATCACAAGCCAGAGCGTTTTTTTTAGGAGGAACAGCTGTTACATTTTTAATCTTTATTGGATTAACGGTGTATTCGCTAAGCCCTAAAAACGATCAAACTAATCATCAGAACATTGATGAAAAAGTTGTTAGAGGTAAAGAAATATGGGAGTCTAACAATTGCATGGGATGTCATACCATATTAGGCGAAGGAGCTTATTATGCGCCCGAACTCACTAAGGTTTATGAAAGAAGAGGAGAAGGTTATATCAAATCTATTCTTACATCTCCAATTCCATGGGGACCAAAGGGACGAAAAATGGTTGCTTATAAGATGAATAATGCAGATGCAGATGCGGTAATTGCTTATTTTAAATGGATAGGCGAAATTGATTTGAATGGATTTGACCAAGTAGTATCCCCTTTATCAAAAGAAAAATAATTAATCTTTAAAAACAAAAATTATGAAATATAAATCTCAAAAAGTAGCCTATTGGTTTTTTGCGTTATGCATGTTATTACTTGTGTTACAAATAGTTTATGGCTTCATCATGGGTTTTGCCCGAATTGGAATGGATGGTCTTCATGATTTCATTCCGTTTAATACAGCACGTGCTGTTCATACTAATCTATTAGTTGTTTGGTTACTTACTGGATTTATGGGCGCAGCCTATTACATTATTCCAGAAGAAGCTCAACAAGAATTAGTGAATGTAAAACTAGCCTATTTGCAATTAATTTCCTTAGCCGTAGTAGGTGTTGTAGCGGTAGTGGGGTATCATTTTAACTATTGGGAAGGAAGAAAATTTTTAGAAATTCCAAGAGAGTTAGATTTCTTGGTAGTTGTAAATGTTCTTCTGTTTTTAGGATTAATTTTAGCAACCTTATGGAAAGGTAAACGAAAAACAACAACCACTATAGTTCTTACAATGGGCTTGTTATTTGCTGCTTTATTGTATTTGCCCGGTATGATTTGGTTTGATAGTCAGGTAACCGATGCTTTTTTCCGCTGGTGGGTTGTTCATTTATGGGTTGAAGGTGTTTGGGAATTGATAATGGGAGGTATCTTATCATTCTTACTTATTAAGTTAACAGGTGTAGATAGAGAGGTAATTGAAAAATGGTTATATGTAATAGTAGGGTTAACATTTTTATCGGGTATTCTTGGAACAGGACATCATTATTATTACATAGGTGTAAACAAAATTTGGTTAGTAGTGGGTGGTATTTTTTCTGCTCTTGAACCGCTAGCATTCTTAGCAATGGCACTTTTTGCAATCAATATGTATCGTAAAGGAGAAAAAAGTCATCCAAATAAGTTAGCAATATTCTGGACAATTGGTGCAGCTATTGTTTCATTTATTGGTGCAGGTGTTCTTGGATTTGCCCATACTTTACCACAAACTAATTTATATACTCATGGAACTTTAGTTACAGCCATGCATGGTCATTTAGCTTTTTGGGGAGCTTATGCGATGATTGTTCTAGCAATTATAAGCTATGCTATTCCTAATTTAACAGGTAGAAAACGACACGAAAGCACACAGGGTAAATTAGCATTCTGGCTATCTAATATTGGTATGATTGGAATGACTACAGCTTTTGGTGTAGCTGGTGTAGCTCAGGTTTATTTGGAAAGAAAAATGAAGATGGAATTTATGGATGTTCAAAACGAAATTAGCATCCATTTTGTTGTTTTAATTTTATGCGCTACTTTATTTGCAACTGGTATTGTATTATATATATATGAATTTATAAAATATGGTAAACCAACCGATGAAGCTCTAGAAGCAAAACTTAGTTAGTTTGTTTGTTGTTTGTAAAACCAGAGTTTAACAAAATTATAATGCATAATCTAATTAACTCTGGTTTTTTCTAAAATTTGATATTATGAAAAATAGTACACCATATTATTACCAAATTGATAAAGAAGTGGATGTCTTTTTACAAGCCTATAAAAATAAAATCCCGTTTTTATTAAAAGGACCTACTGGCACTGGTAAATCTCGTTTTATTGAACACGTTGCCTATCAACTTAATAAGAAATTAATTACAATTAGTTGCCATGAAGAAACATCATCAACTGATTTAATAGGAAGGTTTATTATTAGAGGTTCTGAAACTGTGTGGATTGATGGACCTTTAACTACTGCTGTAAAAGAAGGTGCTATCTTATATCTTGATGAAGTTGCCGAAGCCCGCCCTGATGTTATCGTTGCTATTCATTCGTTAACAGATCATCGGAGAGAATTATATATAGATAAACTAGGGACAACCATAAAGGCGCATGATGATTTTATGCTGGTAGCTTCTTTTAATCCAGGGTATCAAAAGGGATTTAAAGAACTTAAACCTTCCACCCGACAAAGATTTATTGCAATTACCTTTAGATATCCCAACGCAAATTCAGAAGCAGAAATTTTAACTAAAGAAACTGGTGTTGATATTGATACAGCCAAACAATTAGTTGCCATTGGTAATAAGATACGTAATCTAACAGAGTTAGGATTAACAGAAACTGTTTCAACACGTTTATTAGTTGATGCTTCTAAACTAATTTGTACAGGATTACCCAAACGTTTATCATGCCATGTGGCAATTGTGGAGCCACTAACTGATGAGCCACAAACCATAGAGGCATTAAAAGATTTATGCAACTTAATGATTTAGTGTCTATAATTAGATTTAAAGATGGGTTTGGAGTTAGATGAATATATTTATGGAAAAATCGCAAAGTATTTCAAAGCTAAACGAAAGGCTAATGAATATGTAGTTGATAGAACAGTAACATTAGAAGAGGTAAAACCACAACTTATCATTATTGCTAGAGCTGTAACTGGAGAAGCAATTGATATTTATCCTTCTGAGAGAGAGGGAGGCTATAAAAACAATTCTTTTTTTCTTCCAGTTTCATTTTCACGACTTACATCAAAAGAACAAAACAAAGCCTTCTATTACTTTAGGGTACTTTATTTAAGTATTCAAAAAGAATTGAATCTTAATTGGCATGTTAAAAAGGATTATACAAATGAGTTGTCTCAACAGGAAGCCTATAGAACTTCTGAATATGTACTTGGTAGGTTATTTAAAGAGTTTAAGTATATTGAGGAGATTTATTTGCAATTAAAGAATTATTTTGAAAGCATTTATGCACCAAATTCAATAGTTGATTATTCATGGTTATATGGTAAATGGATGATAAATGATGGACATGAAGCCTCAGCACTTTTAAATCAATTTTCAAATAAGATTAAAACCAAAAACGAATTAAAACCTAAGACTATTTTAAAAGCGAATGCAGTTGAGGATATTAAATCAGTAGAAGTAGATAAAAAACAACAAGAAGATTTTGTGCTGTTACATAGTTTTGAAAAAGTAGAAACTGCTGAGGAATTTGATGGAACATGGAGAGATTTTGATGGCGAAGACGACTTAAAAGAACATAGTGATGCACTCGAAGAACTTAATATGAAATTTACTGTTAGGGTGGATAATGATACACACTCTATCTATCAAGCAGAATTTATTGAGAATACAAACGTGTCAGAAAGTGCTGAACGTGATGTAGATGGGCTATTTATTAAATATAATGAATGGGATTATAGCAAGTCTTCTTATAAAGTGGACTTTTGTAAATTATATCCTAAGATACAGCTAAAAACAGATAATGAGTATTACTATAATATTATAAGAAAACATCACACAACATTAATGGGACTGAGAAAAATGCTCACCAATGTTAATAATAAATTTCTTCAACAAAGAAAACAGTTACAGGGGATTGAGTTTGATATAGATGCTATTACAGATATGTATGTAGATATTCAATCAAAAAGAACCCCTTCCGAAAACATTTATATTTCTAATCGTAAAAAAGAAAAAGATATTTCCATTCTAATTTTATTAGATGTTAGCTTATCGAGTGATGGATACGTTGCAAATAACAGAGTAATAGATGTGGAGAAAGAGGTGTCAATTTTATTTGGAGAAATATTAAATGAATTTCAAATTGATTTTTGTATAGATTCTTTTTATTCTAAAACACGAAATCATTCTAGTTATCTTACCTTAAAAGATTTTGATGACAAATGGGAAACATCTAAGCAAAGAATTGGCGCAGTAGAGCCACAAGGTTATACTAGAATAGGAACTGCTTTGCGACATGCAGGAAGAAAATTAAATGCCCGTAGTACAAAAAACAAATGGTTGATTTTACTCTCCGATGGCAAACCTAATGATTATGATAAATACGAAGGAAAGTATGGCATTAATGATGTAAAACAAGCCTTAAAAGAACTAAATCAACAACAAATTCATTCTTATGCACTTGCTATTGAGGCTCAAGCTAAGTACTATCTTCCTCAGATGTTTGGTCAGAATCATTTTCAGATACTAACAACTTCAGTGGAGTTGCTTACATCGTTAGTAAAATTATATGATAAGATAAAGCGAATATCGTAAAATAAGAAAATGTAAAAGGAGAATAAATATGTTAGCCTAAATATATTTTATTTGCAACAGAGGCTTCCGAAGCTTCATTCAACACAGGATTAAATCGAAGCAGAGCTTCGTTTAATCCCTATATGTTACCACTTGTAACGTACACAAAGTTATCTATAAATGTTTAACTAATTCGTCAGGAGTAAGAACAGGAATTTCAGAGCCTTTAAAGTCTTTGATATTTCTTGTCACGATACAGTCCAGTTTTTCAATCGAATAAGCACTAATTATTTGAATTGCGTCCTCGAAGTCTTTGTGCTTAGATCTTAGTCCTTTTTTAATAACGTCTTGGTCGATAGCAACAATATTTAAGTAGTCTAAAATGTTATGTAAAACATCACGCAATTCTTTTTCGTCAATGTACTTTTTCAGAAGATAATGTGTCGTTGCAATTGAATGAGAGGATGTGTAAAGTTTTATTTTTCTTTCTTCGGCTTTAGAGAATATTTGGATGGCGAACTTACTAAAAGGCCTTCTGTCAGCAATTAGGTCGACTAAAATGTTAGTGTCAACAAATACCTTTTTCATAAGTGTTTCTTTTCAAGATAAGTTCTCAATTCCTTTTCCTCGTCAAAGTTTTTAGGAAGTTTAACAGCGCCTACTATTTTTTTTAATTTCGGGGAAAGTTGTTTGTCGTTTTTCTCGTCGTCGGTTATGCTCTCAAGATATTTTTCAATGAGCTCAGAAAGACTTCTGCCAGTCCGTCTTGCGTAGGACTTAGCTTTTTCAATAATTGTCTTTTCAACTGTTAAAGTCAATTTAGTTGTCATATACGTGTGTTTTTTACAAATGTACGTATAATAATCGAGATGTCCAAATGTCGTGATTTCTCTGGGGCGGGTCGTCTTGCGCTATTGTATGCTTCCCCGAAATTGGACCATTTAAAATGAGAAAATAAATTTAATTACTAATTTTAAAAGGAAGAAAAAACATGAAAAGAACACAATTCACAGAAAGTCAAATTATTGCTATGTTAAAACAA
>JADLER010000104.1 GCA_020846025.1 Bacteroidia bacterium
ATTTGATTATGAATCCTTTGACTGGGACAGGGTCTATAAAAAATCCATACAGTGGCGCATCGCCCCCCTGCTTTACAAAATCTTAGAAAAACGCATAAAGTCCTCCTTAAAAAACTGTCCCCCTCTGGAGGGGGCAGGGGGAGGACAGCCAAGCATCCCAAAACACTTTCTAGAAAAAATAAAGGTAAAGTATCTCATAACCTGTGTCGCTAACAATGCCATTTATAAAGACCTGGCAGAAATATCGGAAGTTTTCAGTAAGGCAGGCATACAATTCATCCTCCTCAAAGGCAGCCACCTTGCCAAATTTGTGTATCAAGACCCTGGAATGAGACCAATGGGTGATATTGATATCCTGGTAAAGAAAGATGATTTACAGAAGGCTGAAGAATTACTGCTTCAAATGGGGTATTATCAGGAGCATGATAAAATAGGTGCCTTTCATTTACCCTATTTTCTTCACCAAAAAAGAGTAAAATCTTTAGAAGTACACTGGACTATCGCAAGCTCCATCTGGAAATTTAATATTAATATAGAAGGACTGTGGGAAAGGGTAAAAGCCGTAAGAAATAATGGATCAGAGATGCTCGTTTTTTCCTCAGAAGATCTTCTTTTGTATCTCTCCTTGCATGCAGTTTATCAGCACAACCTCAAGGCATTTGGTCTAATTCCATACTGTGATATTGCATCAACGATTCATCGCTTTGCTCATGGTATTGATTGGGATCAACTTAAACAACGTGCCCACGAGTGGGGAATTGAGAAATACCTTTATCTTGCCTTACGTATATCTCACGAAATGCTTGGAGTGTGTGTACCTGATCATATTTCATGCGCAACACAATCTGAGCCGTTGAATGAAACAATAGTTTCGGAAGCAATAAACAGAATCCTTTCTATCAAAGCTGAAAAAGCTACTTATACAGATATTCCGCACCTATTCTACGAAGACTTTCATCCCTCCAAAAGTTTAATGAAAAGAATGCTTTTTGCTTTTCGAAGAGTATTTATTTCTCCTGAAAAGTTAGCCGCTTGTTATAAACTGCCAACAAATTCTCTATTGGTTTATTTATATTACTTTGTTCGATTTATCACATTAATATACCGCTATTTTATTCTTCACTATGCGTATCTTATTCTTTACAAATTAAACTATAAAAAAGAGCCGGTTTATGGAGAAAAACTTGATTTATGGTTATTATTACCGGATTCGAAAAAGTAGAGAGAGATATTCTTGAAGCATCCATATCAAAAAAGATAGATGCTTTGTCCATGAATATGCATAGACGATGTGATATATGCTTAAATAGAGCATACTATCTCTTTTGTTTACAAAAGTGATAATCCCTGTGAAGCATAATTGAAACAAAGGTATTATTCCACACGCGAAAGACTTATTTTGATATATCTATAGCAATGCCAGATGTTACAAATATTTCAAAAAATAAATTTTACTATCTGAAAGGTATGGTGTGGTCGTCCTTCGGTAATATTACTGCAATGGTCGCATCTTTAGGCACGATAATGTTTGCTGTGCGCTTACTTGCAAAAGAAGAAATTGGCGCTTTTTATCTTGTTCTTTTTATCACAGGATTTGCTGCTTGTCTTGGGGACATTGGATTTAGAAATACTGCAATTAAGTTTTTATCCATAGCCGATAAAATTGAAATTATTAATGCTACTCGTTATTTTTCTACGATTAGTTTTATAGCTTCAACTTTAGCATGTTTTGTTTTAACTATAATATTGCCTTTTTTGACTAAAATATGGATATCTGAAGATTTTCATAAAATTTCATGGTATTGTATTCCCATTGTTTTGTTAATGATAAATTTTCAAATGGGATCTGCTTTACTGGTTGGGTATAAAATGTTTAACACTTTATCTATTGTGACCGCAACAATTGAAATACTCCGCATGTCAGTTTCAATACTGTTTTTGTATTTAGGATATGGTACTATTGGACTATTATTAAGCTTAATATTATCCAGAATAATTGGTATTGGTATTATTTGGTACAAAATACCTTGCTGTGCTTGGCCGCTTTTCAGATATAAGAAGAGCAAGGAAATATTTAGCTTTAGTGGTTGGATGTACGGTACATCAGTTATGTCCATTATAACAGTTCGAACAGCAGACACACTGCTTACAACTTATTTAGGAACTGCTACACTCGCTACTTACTCTACAGCTATGCAGATTCCTAGTGCATTACAAAAAATATTTGAATCAGTTAAACCAGTTATTCTTGGGTATGTCTCGACTTTGAAGATGGATGCAGCAAATGCTTCAGTTGCAGCAGTTAGACTTTTATCAGGATTGTTGGCAATATCCGTATCTTTGTTAGTAGTGTTAGCAAATCCATTGGTTTCGCTGTTATTTTCATCTCGATACACGGATAGTGTACCTATAATGCAGGCGTTGTGTATATGGACAGCTATTGGGATTGTAAACTATTTTCTTTCGATTACATTAATTGGTATGGGATGTGGTAGAAAATTTTTCGTACTTACTATTCCTCAGTTTTTTACGATGCTCTTAAGCAGCATTATATTAATTCCCAAATACCAAGGGATGGGTGCAGCTATTTCTCTAATTATTACTTCTTTTGTTGGTAATATTGCGGGCTCGTGGTTAGTTTCAGATGGGAATTCTATGCTATTTCACAAGCTAATCTGGGCTTTCCTTAGATCTTCACTACCATTGCTATTACTTTTTGTTTTATTGTTAACGGGACTTCCGTCTATTGTAATTTTAATATTTCTTCCTTTTATGATTACGATATTGTTTATTTCAAAAGCAATAACACCAAGAGATATAATACTATCTTGGAATGGATTTTTTAAAAAAATCTAAATTAGGAGTATATATTTGTTAGAAGTTGGAGAAAATTATATATAATGAAAATACTATTTCTTACATATTCTCATATTGGATTAAATCGAGCCGGCATGAAAATACAAATTGAAAAAACAGCAGAAGAGTTAATAAAAAATGGTGTTGAGATTGTATTCTATGATCCGTGGAAAAATCAAATTCCTGAAGTGGATTTATGTCATGTATTTAGCCTTGACGGTTCACTTGTTTACCATGTTCAAAAAGCTGCAATGATAGGCAAGCCTATTGTAATCTCTCCTGTTTTAAACTGTTTTAGGGATTCTTTGTTGCAAACAGTACTTAAAGTGAGATTGTCATCACATATACCAGGAATGTACTCGGATTACAAAAGAGCACAGTTAATGCTTTCGGATGCCGTTAGGGTTATCGTGCTTAATCATGAAGAAAAAAATGTGATTTGCAAGGCTTTTAAATTCTCTCAGCAAAACTGTATAATTGTGCCAAATGGGATCAATAAAACATTTGCCTCTGCAAATCCAAAATTATTTGAAAACAAATATGGTGTAAGAAATTTTATTCTCAATGTCGCTTCCATCGAACAAAGAAAAAATCAGTTAAATTTAATAAAAGCTGTGAAGAAATTGAACTATAAATTGGTTATTATTGGTGAAGCTACATTTACTAGTCAATATTATTTGGAAGAATGTCGTGCAATAGCTAGCGATAATGTTGTTTTTGTCGGTCCACTTACCTATGAGGACCCTCTGCTTGCCTCTGCATTTGCTGCAGCCAAGTTATTCGTTTTACCAAGTTATAGCGAAGTTATGCCTTTAACGCTTTATGAAGCAGCAGTTGCAGGTTGTAAATTAATTACATCAAGAAATGTTCCTATTTCCGATCAAATAAAGGAATATGTTCAGGTTGTTAATTCTGACAAACCAAAAGATATTGCAGTACTAATTGATAAAGAAATGAAATCACCAGTTAACGAGAATTTGCGGGAAGCTGCTCTTGCAATGCCGTCTTGGTATGATGTTGGTAAAAAAATTAAAACAATTTATGATGATATAATTTTAAACAAATAAATAAGAGTGTATTTTATACCTTTAGATGCAAAAATCTTTGCCAGTACTTGTATTCATTTGTTTATTACTCGTTTGAATATAATGGTTATATATCAACAATGGAACGTCAACTAATTGCCACAATAAGTGAGACAAAAATTAGATCTTTAGATTTTTCTATGCTCATTATTATGTGGTTATTGATATTTTCTTCATCAATAATAGATTTAGGATTATTGCCAGCAACTTTATTTGTACTGTTTAATATTGTTCTTGTAATGCGTAATAACAGTAATAGTCTCTTAGTTCTATTATTGATTTATTTCACTCCTTCAGCTTCACTCGGAATTCCTAGAGTTTTTGTTTGTTCAACCTGTATTGCAATATGTAAGTATTTTTTCATTGATCTCCTCTTTAAAAAAACCAAACTGCCTAGACTTAATTACGTTGTATATACAGCTTTTTTATTTGTTTTTTATATAACCTTAACTCTTTTTATAGTACCGAATATCGATTTGGCATTTTTATATTATCAAAAATATATCGAAGGTTTGATACTTTTAGTTGTTTTTTTTACAATGGTAAACAAAAGAGAATCTCTTGGAATAATATTTAAATGGTGGGTATTTGTAGCTGGTTTATCCTTGCTTGTTAGGTTAGCACACTTTTATTTGGGAGAAAATTCACATCTTTTTAAAAGCATGTCCGAGATTGAAGTACCTGCTTTTAACTTTGCTGACAAATTAACATACAATATTAGTGGACGTAATGTTTATAGAATTTTGTGGCCTGGCGAAGAACCAAATTATACCAGCGCTAGTTTAATTTTCCCATTTGCAGTGGCGCTTGGGTTTTCAAGTATCTCCAAATCAAAAATGAAGTATTTTTGGACAACGATAAGTTGCATGATTTTTATATCAATTCTTACTACACATAGCAGAAGTGGTTTTCTTTCTGCTATTGTTATATTTGGTCTATCCGGTCTGTTCTTTCTGAGAAGCGGTGTAAAGACTATCATTCCTATTGTGTTAGTGTTTATTGCATCTATTATCTTGTTGTTTATAATGCCGGATATTCATGAGAGGATTTTTGGAATTAATAGTACTATTGTCGAAGGTGCTTCCGGGCGTTTTTTATTGTGGAAATTAGGGTTAGATATGTGGTCTGAATCACCGTTGTGGGGTAAAGGATTAACCGCTTTTTACTATCAGTATAATGATGCGGTACATAATACATATATACAAGTTTTAGCGGAAACTGGGTTAATTGGTTTTGGACTCTTTATTATGGTGATAATTGTCTCTCTTAGAGCTAGCTATAAATTAAAGACTTTGTATTCTGATATAGATAATCCTGATATTCAATTTTCCCGTTCATTAATATTTGGAAATATTGGAGCATCATATATGATTAGTACATTAACATATCAAGATATTAGCCTCTTTTGGCTTATGTGTGGTTCTTGTGCATCGATGTATTTTCTAACAAAGCGAGATTTGAAAGTCTTTGGTTATACTGGACAAAACATGTTTTGTTGAGAGTCAGCAAACACTCAAAATAATGACTATGGAACATACATATACCAATTACATTTGTTATTGCATATATTTAATTCTTTGTCTTATTAAGAGTTAATACATTGTTAGATGCAAAGCATAATTATAATTTTGTAAATAAATTGAGCAAATTAGAAAATGAAAAATTTCGCACTATAGATTATATTGCATATAGTAAAAAAAGATTTGATTTCGTTCTTAATACTTGTAAAAGAATAAAGCCAGACAAAAAAACACGTGTTCTTGACATTGGTCGCAGTTACCTATCATACCTTCTCGCCGATTATTATGATGAAGTAACAACATTGGGTTTTGCTCTTGGTGATCATGGTTATAGTCATGAATACAACGAGAAAAACAAGTTACACGAACCGAAAAGCCACATTGTCTTCGATCTGAATGATGCACAAGTTGTTGGGACTATAAACACTGATTATAAGTTCGATTTAATTGTCTTTGCAGAAGTTATTGAACATCTACATACAGCACCAGAGATTGTTTTGAATTTTTTAAAAAATATATTGTCTGAAAATGGTATGATTGTATTGCAAACACCAAATGCAACTGCGTTACCTAAGAGATTGAGATTGCTTCGAGGAATAAATCCATATGAACGTATTCGTATAATTAAAAGTAATCCAGGACATTTTAGAGAATATACAAAGCAAGAGCTAATAGAAATTGGGCATATAGTTAATCTTGATATAATTTATCACTCATATGATAATTTCCCGAATGTAAAAGACAATTCCAAATTAATAGTACGCATTAAAAGTAGTCTTTTAGGTATCTTATGTTACTTATATAAGCCATTTATGTCTTTCCAAACTATAGTATATACACATAAGTTGCATAAAAGCTGATATAAAAACCAGCTAACTGGCAATACGCAAGGGGAACAAGGTTGTTGTGGCTGAAAGAGCCTGAAAAATCTTGGATTTAACAATTCTGTTTCCATGAA
>JADLER010000105.1 GCA_020846025.1 Bacteroidia bacterium
AAAGGTATCGGTTCATTATTACAAGCAGAAGGTTATACAACCGCTTTTTTTTATGGTGGTCTTAAATCTACATTTGGTTTTGAAAATTTCATGAATCTTAATTTTACCAAGAATTATTACGACCAAAGAGATTACAATGCTAATTATGAAAATTCAGGCTGGGGTGTGGATGACCATTTATATTTACCATTTGTTGCTCAACAATTAAAAAATTTACCACAGCCTTTTTGCGCTTCTTTATTAACCTTATCACTTCACCATCCGTTTCCTATTCCAGAACCTTATAAATCTATATTAGATTCGATTAAAGATCCAGTACTAAAAAGTATGAAATATACCGACATAGCATTGCAACAATTTTTCAATCAAATCCAACATCAATCTTGGTTTAAAGATGCAGTTATTGCCATTTGTGCCGATCATACTTCTGGAGGATTTGGTCATTATCAAAGTAATTCAATTAACGAGTTTGCAATTCCAATTTCTTTTTACGCAGTAGGCGACACCATGTTTAATAAATTACAAGAACAATCTATTTCACAAATCGATATGTACCCTACTATATTAGACTATTTAGAGTATCCTAAATCATTTGGAAGTATGGGAAAATCAGCTCTCTCTGATACAACACATGTTACAATTCAGTTTGCAGGAAATGGAATTTATCATGTGTTTGATTATCCTTATGTTTTAGATTTTGATAAAAATAAAAACGAAATACTATCATTCCATAAATTTAAATCTGATAGAACAATGACTACCTTGGATAGAAATGGAAGTGATAAAGATAAAGCGGAGTTTTTATTTAATTATGGAAGAGCCTTTGTTCAAGTATTTAGTTATAAAATTAATAAGAACGAGTTTTAGTATTTAATCTTTAAAAAGTTATAAATTTACACTCATGATTCAACACATAAAATCACGCTTACAGGCATCTATAGATTTAAAAACTAGTCTATTATCAAACGAGGTATTGTTACACAACATTCAGTTAATTGTTTCCGATATTGTAAATTGCTATAAACAAGATGGTAAAGTATTGTGGGCAGGAAACGGAGGTTCTGCCGCCGATTCTCAACATTTAGCGGCCGAATTGAGTGGGCGTTTTTATTACGATCGCCCGCCATTATTTAGCGAAGCACTACACGTAAATACAAGCTATACTACAGCGGTAGCTAACGATTATAGTTATGATGTCATTTATAGTCGCTTAGTTAAAGCCATGGGAAGAAAAGGCGATGTGTTGTTCGGATTATCTACTAGTGGAAACTCTCCCAATGTTTTAAAAGCCTTAGAAGAGGCTAACCAAATAGGCATGACAACTATCGCTTTTACGGGTGAAACTGGAGGTAAAATGAAAGATGTGGCAAAGTATTTAATTAATATTCCTTCAAAAGATACGCCTCGTATTCAAGAATGCCACATGATATTAGGACATACCATTTGCGAATTAGTGGAAAGTCAATTATTCCCTAAATCATAAACTAATGCTTAGCGAAGCAATAATATTAGCTGGTGGATTTGGTACAAGGCTTCAATCGGTTGTAAGTGATGTTCCAAAACCAATGGCTCCTGTTAATCAGTTACCTTTTTTGGATTATATGTTTCGTTATCTGAAACATTACGATATAAAAAGCGTAGTGTTATCGGTAGGTTACTTAGCCGATAAAATTAAAGAACGTTACCAAGCATCATACAATGGGTTGACTATTAAATACGCTGTAGAAGATACACCGCTTGGAACAGGTGGCGGTATTAGACTGGCAATGGAGAAATGTGAAACCAATCAAGTATTGGTTTTAAATGGAGATTCATTTTTTGATGTGAATATTCAATATCTTCATACGCTACACAATGCAAATCGAGCAGATTGCACTTTAGCACTTCGTAGGGTGGAGGATGCTGCACGATATGGAACAATAAAAATTAATCAAGCAGGAAGAATTTATCAATTTAGAGAAAAGGACGGAAAAGCTGAAGCAGGAATTATTAATGGAGGTGTGTATGTTTTAAATAAACAATTGTATTTGAGCCAAACAGTGCCTAACCAATCGTTTTCAATCGAGAAAGATTTTTTTGTGGCTAAAATTAATGAACTTAAAATAGTTGGGTTGGAGTTAAATACCTATTTTATAGATATTGGAATACCAGAGGATTTTAAAAAAGCACAAGATGACTTTAAAGGATTTACATATTGATAAATCGTGGACTTTGTTTCTTGATCGTGATGGCGTTATTAATAAAAAGCTTGAAAATGATTACGTGAAACATTCTACCGAATTTGAATTTTTAGATGGTGTTTTAAATGCTTTAAAGATATTTAATGAGTTGTTTGGTAGAATTGTGATTGTAACTAATCAACAATGTATAGGAAAAAAAATTATTCTTCCAGAAGATTTAGAATTGATACATTGTAATATGTTGTATGAAATTAATTTTATGAAAGGTCGAATCGATAAAATTTACTATTCTCCTTATTTAGCCTCAGAAAATCACCCAACTCGTAAGCCAGAAATTGGAATGGCCATAATGGCTCAAAAAGATTTTCCTGAGATAGATTTTTCTAAATCATTGATGGTGGGAGATAGCATGAGTGATATGGAATTTGGTAGAAAAGCAGGCATGAAGACAGTTTATATACATCAAGAAACTCTTTCTGATCCAAAAATTGATTTTCAATATAAGGGATTAATTTATTTAGCACATTCATTAATAGCATAAGGATGATGAAAGTGAGTATTATAACCATAACGTACAATAGTGATGCTACATTAAAGGAAACGATGGAGTCGGTTATAAATCAAACTTACCCGAATATTGAATACATCATTGTTGACGGATTGTCTCAAGATAATACACTATCTATCGTTAATAATTACAAAGACAAAATTTCTAAAGTTGTTTCTGAGAAAGATAAAGGATTGTACGATGCTTTAAATAAGGGTATCAACTTAGCAACTGGTGATTTAGTAGGAATATTACATAGCGATGATTTTTATACACATCCTCAAGTTATAGAACATGTGGTGAAAGCTTTACAAGAGGATAATGCTGATGCCGTGTATGCCGATTTATATTATGTAGATAGAAACGATACATCAAAAATATTTCGTAAATGGAAATCTGGACATTATAAACATGGTATGTTTTACAAAGGCTGGATGCCGCCTCATCCTACTTTTTTTGCTAAGAAATCTTGTTATCAAAAATTTGGTATGTTTAATCTAAATTTCAATTCTGCAGCTGATTATGAATTGTTATTAAGATTAATACATAAACATCAAATTAAGTTAGCCTACCTTCCTGAATTTATCATTAAAATGAGAGTAGGAGGGAAGAGTAATCAATCGTTTAGTAATCGATTAAAAGCAAATCAAGAGGATAGAAAAGCATGGAAAGTAAACGACCTTAAAC
>JADLER010000106.1 GCA_020846025.1 Bacteroidia bacterium
GAGAGTGTGGTTGATATATCTAGATTTTTTCCAGAATAGTTAATATCTAAGCTTATCAAGCTATCTTGTATAATAAAAGAGCCATGACTTACTAATATCGTTTTATTAATGGCTGTTTCTGATTTTATAACGGTGTAAGTTGAACCATTCACATCAAATTCCAAATCAAATTTTAAATGTTTATCTTTTAAATATTTTACTTCTTGTTGCTGAAAATAATTTACAAAGGCATTTCCGCTGGTTGAAAGTGTATAATGTGTTTCATTAAAATTGCCCTTAAAACTCACTTGTTCAATATGCGAATTGAATTTAAGTTTTCGTTTACTGTCTTTATAGTTTACATAACAATCTTTGATAATGATATCTTCTAACTTAAAAGTTAAACTATCAGAAGAGTTTTGGCTATTATTCTCTTTCCATATTTTAAAATTCGGATTTCCCTTTTTGTCAAATTTAATATTTGCTTTAGCATTGGTTAGATATATTTTCTTTATATCATATCGTTTATTAAATAAATCTTTAATATTAAAGGCTAAAGCTAATTCTTTAGCACTAAGTAAGGTATCCTTAGTCTTAAAATCTTTAGATTCAAAAGCGGTTAAATGTTTAAATTCAATAGCACAATCTGGAAATGATTGAATTATTGTTAGGTCAATATCCTTAGGTTCTACCCTTACTTCACAGTTAAGGTGTTTATTAATTTCTTTTATCATTAAAGCAATTACTTCTTCTTCATAAATATATACCAATGAAACTGCAGTAGTTATAATAATTAAAATAGAAATAATAATACTTAGAAATAAGCGCTTTAAAAATCTCCAAATACTAAAGGGAGTTTTTGATGGTTCGGATTGAATATTTAAGTCTTTAGTTTCGATATTATAAAGTTGCGTTAATTAATAACTGGTTTTAACTTGTTGTTTGTATTATTTAAACAATGAGCTATTAATAATTTATTTTTATAACGAACATTCTACTCATAAAGTACAAGTAATTTTAAAGTCGGTATGGATAATTTTGATTATTTCAGTTGGGTGGTTTTACCATTGTTAATTTTTGCTTCGAGGCTAGCCGATGTAACAATGGCTACTTTAAGACATATTTTTATATCTAAAGGATTAAAAACAATTGTGCCTATTCTCGGTTTTTTTGAAGTACTAGTTTGGTTAATAGCTATGCGTCAAGTTTTTAATCATTTAGATAATATAGCTTGTTTTATTGCGTGGGCTGCCGGATTTAGTGCCGGAACGTATCTTGGTATGTACTTAGAGGAACGTTTAGCTATTGGTACACAAATTATTAGAATTATAACAAGCGAAGATATAACTGCTTTTACTACAGCGTTAGCAAACCATAATCAAGGTATGACAATAGTAGATGGGCAAGGGGCGAAAGGTCCAGTAAAATTAATATTTACTATAGTGAAACGGGTGAATAAGGCGGAGGTTATAGAGCTAATAAAAATTTATATTCCCAATTCCTTTTATACAATTGAAGATGTAAAAGGCTCTGAACGTGGTATTTATACCGACATTGGAAATAAACCTATTATGGAGCGTGTGTTTACTCTAAGAAAAGGAAAGTAAATTATATTTCTATTCCTAAAAAAGTTATATCATCAATTTGTCCCAAGTTTCCTTTCCAATTATGAAAGGAATTTTCAATTACCGATTTTAATTCAGTTAAAGGTTTGTGGTTATTTTCAATTATAAAACGTTCAACTGTTTTATACATCATTTTCTTGCCCTTTGGTCCACCAAATTGGTCTGGTAGTCCATCTGTAAAAGCTATGAGTCTATCTCCATTAGTTAATAAAAATTCTTTTTTAGTGAAAGGTTTTTCATCGCCACTTTGTAATCCAATAGGCATCTTGTCACCTTTTATTTCTTTTAATTGTTGATTTTGTATGATATAAATAGAATTATTTGCACCGCTATATTGTAGTTCTTTAGTATGAGTATTAATACGCATAATTACAAGGTCCATTCCATCTCTTTTTTGCGAAACAGAAGTAGATTTGTTGAGGTTATGAATTACTTTTTCTCTCAATTCGTTTAAGATTTCATCAGTTTCGGTTATCTTCTTTTCATTAATGATCTCACTTAAATAGTTAATACCCATTAAACTCATAAATGCACCTGGCACACCATGTCCTGTACAATCTCCCACAACATAGTAGATGTATTGATTTATTTTGGAATACCAATAAAAATCACCACTTACAATATCTTTAGGTTTAAACACCACTATTGCATTTTTTATTCCTTGTTTTAAATCTGTTTCATGTGGAATTACGGCTTGTTGTATAGTTAGTGCATAATTTATACTATCTGTAATTTCTCTATTTTTCTCATCCACAAATTCTTTTTGCTGTTCAATTATTGTTTTTTGTTTTTGGGTAACCTTAAATCGTTTAAATAGAATTACAGTAAATACGGCAATTAATAGGGCAATAATACTAATAGAGCCAATGATGTAATTTCTTGTTTTTCTTTCGCTTTCGGCCTGAAGTTCTTTGGCTTTATTTTCAGCTTGAAGGAAATTAATCTCTCGTTCGTTTTTTTCGGATTCATATTTTGCTTGTAATTCGTGCATAGTTTTAAAATTGGATGTAGTAAAGATGCTATCTCTGTAATTAATGTATTTTTCGGCATAATGGTAGGCTAATTCGTTTTTACCTAATTGGTGATAGATCTTTTTTAGGCTTGTATAATTTTGTAGTATTAATTCACTTTCGTTTTGCTGTTTTGCTAAAACCTCACATTCTTTGGCTAATTCCAAGGCAGTTTGATAATCTCTTTTATCATAAAAACAATCGGTAAGATTTAGTTTTAGCATTGTAACTGCATAGTCATCACCTAATTCTTTCCTTAATTTAATGGCTTCAAAACTCATTTCAATAGCTTTGTCAATTTGTCCCAATGCAGAGTACGAACTTACTAGGTTTACCATAGAGGCACCTATTCCTCGTTTATGATTAATCATTTTAAAATATGACAAACCTTGTTGGTTATAAAATAATGATGAATCATATTGTCCAATGTAATGAAATTCACCACCTAATCGAGCCGAGAGATTTGCATAGTTGAATGTGTCGTTAATTGCTTTGCTAATTCCTAATCCTTTTTCAAAATATAAGATAGATTTATGATGAAGACTCATAGCACTATGAATAAATCCTAAATCGTGAAAAACTTTAATTTTTAATTTGGTGTTTTTTTGATTTTCGGCAAGTTTTTGAGCAATAAGGGCTTGGCTTATAGCTTTTTCATATTTTGAATTAGTAGCTAAATTTCGTGCATAAAATAAATATGAATTTACGATGAGTGTTGTGTCTTTAGTATTAATAGCAGCACGAATTGAGATAGGTAAATAGATTAAACTTGAATCTACTTTTCCTTTTAGCGTATAATATCTCGATAGATATAAATACGATTTTGAAACCCCCTTGTAAAATGTACTTTGTGCAATTTTTTTTGTAAGTTGTTTTGCTGATATACCTGCAGAATCTACATTTCTTTCGAGTAACTTTTCAATTTGTGCGAGTTCTTTATTTATAATAACGGTATCAGTAATTGATTGAGAAAAAATTTTATTTGAATTGCTAATAACAAATAAAGTAACAAAATAAATTATATGCCTACATTTCATATTGCTTAGTTGATTGTGGCTTCATAATTATTAGAAAATTGTAATTATTTCCCTATTAAAAGTTTTAATCCTAAAATTATAACTACTGCCCCAAAAATTTGTTTTAATGTTTTTTGATCAAGTGAAATAGCAAGTTTACTTCCAAAAAAACTTCCAATAATAAAGGTACATGCAATAATTAGTGAAGATTTTACATCAATATGACCAGCTTTGTAATAATTCATAACTCCCAGAATGCCAACAGGAATAAGTAATGTGAGAAGTGTTGTGCCTTGTGCTTGGTGTTGAGTGTAACCAACAAAGTAAACTAATAATGGTACAATAATAGTACCTGCGCCAATTCCCATCATACCACTAGAAAATCCTGCAATTAGACCAATGGCTAATAATATTATAATAACACTAGTTGTCATACTTATGTTGTTTTGTTTCATATTTAAAAATCGGTAGAAAGAGATAAATACGTCATACCTTTTTGAATTTTATGGTCATCTACACCCCAAGCAAAATCAACACGTATAAAGTAACCAAGTAATCGAGATCTTAAACCAAAACCATAACCTCCTACTATTGGTTCTTTTTGATTATAGATAGTTAGAGTAATTGGGTTGCCGTAATAAACATTTTTATTTAAAACATTTTCATCGCTATAAGGATTATAGTTATACCATGCCATTCCCACATCTCCAAATCCAACAATTTGAAAATTTTGAATAAAATCCGAACGTATTGGACGATTTAACAGATACTTGAAAATAGGGAATCTTAACTCACTATTAAATACCACAAAATTATTTCCGTTTCTAATATTTTGTTTAAATCCACGCATATTGGTGGCTAAAGTTTGAAACTGATATTGTTCAGGATTGACGATATTTATAGATCGGTCAAATTGAGGCCCTAACCAATTATCAACTCCGCCTAGGTAATATATTAAGCGATCTGTTCCCCACGATGACGCACCAGCCAAACGATTTGCCCATATAAATTCACGGTGTATTTTTTTATAGTTTCTTACATCAAATCCAAAAGTTATTAGGTCATGTCGTTCTTCTTTAACTAATCTCCAATATTCTGCCCACATTTTAAATCGTGTGCCATTGTATAAGTTTAATCCTAGTTTGCGGCTATTGTCAAATATGTATTCTAGTTTTGCACCACCATAATTATCGTAGGTATTAGGTTTAGGTAAGGTAATATCACCCGTTGATGCAAAAACAGTTCTGTCGTTTCGGTACATTATAGAAATTTTTGTTGATGCAACTTCATTAAATGGTATTTTCCATGTGTAACGAGCATCGTGTGTCTGTATTTTTGATAGTCCTGCGTAACCACTCACTTTTAAAAAAGACTGGCGATGTAGAACTAATTGTCTATCTACATTTTTAATTCTATTTTCCCAACTCAATAAATATTCATTATCTAACGAACCTGCTATCCTAAAACCACCAACTATTCGTTTATCTTCAAACAAATCACTTAATCCTACTTTAAATAATACATTAAGTCCTGGATTCAAATATATAGGACTACCGCCACCTGTAAACCTTTGATAATTGGTTCCTAAAAATGAATTATCGAGTTGTGAAACTACTTGATCTACTCTAAAATTGGTGTAGTAATTTTGTTGAATTGGAAAACGAAGCTCGTTTGGTTGATTTGAGTTAGCTATAAGACTACTTGTGCTAGTTGGAGCAGTATCTAATTTTTTCTCATTCGTATTTTGATTGGTTGATTTAGGTTCGCCTATGATTTTATAATTTTCAAAATCAATGCCTTTATTGTTAGATTTATTACTAGTGTCTTGCTTCTCTCCTAAATTAAGATCTCTTCGTATGGGATTAACTATAGTCATTTTATCAGGATCAGCAATAGCTGGTTTAGGAACTGATTTAAACCATGTGTTTTTTAAAGTTAGAGGTTTTAAATCTCGATATGGTGTTAACGATGAGATGAGTAATTTTTCTTTACCGTTTTCTGTAATAATTTCGGCTATTGTATTGAATCGGTGATTAATTTGATGTTCTTGAATGTTGTGTTTGTAATTGGTAATAGCTTGATTATTGTAGAAATAACGATAATGTTCGGTAGTATCTACAAAGGCAATGGTACTATCTAATACACCAATGTAGCGATTATAGATGCCGTTTTGTTCACTCAAAAAAGATATAACACCTTTTCCATATTCTTGTGGTTCGGTTTCATTTACTTGTGGCGTATTCGTTACACGATATAATAAATTAGATTTAGTGCCAGCATTATAATAGAATACATCGTTGTGTTTCGAGAATCTTAAATTCAGTTTAGCATCCTCGTTGCTTTTAATGGTGTCGTGAGTGCGGTTACTGGTAAATAAAATCCCTTTAGAATTATCAACAAATACTGGATTATTGTCGTCCCACATATCATTGGTAATTTGTTCAACACCACCAGAGTTTAAAGTAAAAATAAATATATCAGATTGCCCTTTTCCTTTTTTTACGGCACTCATCACAATCCGTTTTCCGTCGTGCGAGAAAGAGTAACTGTTAATCTTTTCAAAGCCTGTAATATTTCGCTTATTTGTTTCTTTGGCAGCTATATCGTAAGTATGAAGTTTAATAATATTTTTTCGTTCATATATCATGGCTATAACACTGTTATTAGGATGCCATGCGATAAGAGGATAGGAGTTGTCTTCTAAGCGTTCTAATTTTGGATTTAATTTGATTAAGCGTTTAGTTTTACTTTCTCCTATCGTATTATACCACACTTTATATTGCCCTAACTCGCTAGTTGCATAGCTAATTTTTTGTCCATCTGGACTCACTCTAAGTTGGTAATAGTGTCTCGATTTTTTTTGTTTTTTTATAACACTTTCAGTGGTTGGGTTTTTTCTAGTGCTATCATTATAATCTATATAGCGTTTACTCATTTTATTGGTAAACTCTGTTGTCATATACTGTACAGATGTTCCTAATACGTATAGGAAGGCATTATTAGGATTTCTGCTTACTTTAGTCATGTATAATAAATTTGGTATAACAGCCTCTCCGTATTCTTCTGCAACGTAGTACCAAAGCGCATGACCAGCCATTGTTGCATCTTTACCATTTAATTGATTAAATTTCACGAATTTGTCATTTAAAATAGCATCCATAACCTTATTATCAATTTCTGCATTCCATCCTTCAGAAAGATAAGAGATTAAACCGCTTTCAAACCAATTAGGCAATGCTAGGAAAGTAGAATTTCTAACAATATCTCTAGCTCTGCCGCCATACATCATTTGATTAACCATTAATTCTGCTAAAGCAGCTCTTATTTGTTTGTCTAATTCGGCATGCGATCCTGTGAAGTATAAAAATATTTTATCTCCCACAATACGTGTTACCCCGCCTATATTTCCAGTTTCTTCTGTGGCTAATCCTATATTACTTTGCTTAAAATCATTTTGATTATTATAAACAATTACCTCAATTTTATCTTCTAGCTGAAAATCCAATCGTTTTTCCATAATTGGTAATTGTCTATCTACCGAGGTTGCTGTATATTTTGCTAATTCTAGACCGCCTTCATAAAGATATACCCTAAAGCGTTCAAAATCTAAATACGTCCAATTGAATGTTTGGTACTGTATTCTGTTTTTCCCAAAATCTAATTGAGAGCCATAATAAAACTGACCAAAAGAAAAGTTGATACTTATCAAAAATGTTAGAAGTGTAAGTAGCCGTTTCATTAAAATATCAATAATAAGCTATAAATTTAGCAAAATTCTTAATAACTTACCATGATTCAAATACACTATTTTAGTTTTGGCCCATTTCAGGAAAACACATATATATTATGGGATGAAACCCTTGACTGTATTATTATAGACCCAGGAAATAATTCGCCTAATGAAGATCAAAAATTAAGTCAGTTTATTTCACAAAAAAACTTAAAACCAAAACGTTTAATCTTAACACATGCCCATATTGACCATATTAATGGCAATTATTACATAGCTGAACGCTATGGCCTGTTTCCAGAGGTGCATAAAGATGATGTGTATTTTATAGAAAAGCATTTAGAAACAGCACAAATGTATGGTTTGCAAGTAGAACAAAGCCCTATGCCTCAAAAATTTATTTCGGAAGGTGATGTTATTTATTTTGGGAATTCGGAGTTGCAAACCATACATACACCTGGACATTCGCCTGGTAGTATTTCTTTTTATAATTTAGAGGAAAAATTTATGATAAGTGGCGATGTGTTGTTTTATGGAAGTATTGGTAGAACTGATTTGCCAATGGGCGATTTTGACACATTAATTAATTCTATTAAACAAAAGTTAATTCCACTAGGCGACGATATGAAGGTGTATAGTGGTCATGGAATGCCTACCACTATAGGATTTGAGAAGTTAAACAATCCGTTTTTATAAAAATTATCTTATTTAGATTTTATAAGAAACTCTGTTCTACGGTTTTTAGCCTTACCTTCTTCTGATGAGTTGTCGGCAATTGGTTTACTTGCTCCATAACCTTTAGCCGAAATGCGTTTACCAACTACTCCTTTTTCCTCTAAAAATGCTTTTACCGTAAAAGCACGATTTGCCGATAAAGCCTCATTGTCTTTAGCACTACCTACATTATCAGTATGCCCTTGTATCTCAATATTTATACTTGGATTTTCTTTGAGGTACTCGGCAAATGCCTCAAGCACAATAAATGATTCTGATTTTAAATCGGCAGAATTAGTGTTATAATAAATGTTATTTATGACAAATGAACTTCCCGCTTTAGCTTCATTTACTTCTATTTTTACAGGTTCGGGTTGTTTAGCAAAACTCGCTTCTTTTACACTTACAATTTTTGAACTAAATGCATAATCATCTTTTTTTACTGTAAGCAACACATCATCTTTCTTTTTTAAATTAACAGCCACCATAAAAGTTCCAGAAGTAGAATCAACTACAGCTAATGTTTTTTCTTTAGTAACCGTGTTAGTTAATTCTACTTTGGCACCTTCTATTTTATTTCCAGCTTTGTCTTTTAGCTCCCCACTAATAAATGTAGTTTCTTGAGGTCGAGCTTCTTTATATAATTCAAATGAATATAAATCGTATTTTCCAATGCCTTTACCTCGCATCTTACCTTCGTCATAAGAAAAGAAGTAACCTGTTTTACTATCTGTACTTACTATAAAACCTACATCATCAGCCTCTGTATTTATTGGGTATCCAATATTTTCCGGTTCCATCCATTCTCCTTTTTCATCTTTTCTTACATAAAAAATATCCATACCTCCAAAGCCATAATGCCCTCCACCTAATTTTGAATTAGGTCCCGAACTAAAATATAATGTTTCACTATCAGAGTGAATAAACGGTGTTTTTTCATCGCCTCGTGTATTAATTTTTGGTCCTAAGTTTTGTGGTACTCCCCAAACTCCTGTTTTTGGGTCTTTTCTAGTTACATATAAATCTACACCACCATAACCTCCTGGTCTATCACTTGCAAAGTATAATGAGTTTCCATCAGCACTAAGTGTAGGTTGCGAATCCCAATAAATAGGGTGATTGACATTAGCTCCAATTTTTTGAATATCTGTCCAATAATCACCTTCATTCTTACTCATGTAGATATCACAATTAGGTTGAGCACCTCCTTCATTACGCATCATAGCAAAGTATAACACTTTGTTATCAATAGAAATTGTACATCCTCCTTGATTATCGTCAGTAGTATTAAACGGTGGTGACATTTGTTCTCCAGCATTAAATACCCCTGTTTTATCTCGTTGAGCCATCATAAACACTTCTTTTTCTCCATCAAGTACCTTTACTGTATTCATAGATTTTAATGGATACTTACGCGTAAAAAAACATAATTTATCATCGGGTGATATATAAGCTAAGTATTCATCAGATTTTGTAGAAACACCTGTAACCACCTTAGGATTAAATGGTACTATTTTCTTTTTAAGTTCTTTTTCCTTCTTTGCGAACTTTACCATCTCTTTAGCTTGATAAATTTCACCTTCATAATCTTTAGAGAATTTTTTATCGTCATCGTCTTTAAATTTTATAAACTTTTCGAGGTATTTAATAGCTGAATCATTTTTCATTTCTTCATAAAAACTAAAGCCAATGTAATAATATGGTTCAGAATGTATTTGTGGGCACGAAGCAATAGCTTTGAGCATAAATGGTACTGCTGGAGAGAAAGGTTTATCTTCTAATTTACAATGAACAATAATTTCTTTAGCCATGGCCCAATTGGCTTCTGGAAATTCTTCGTCAATAGCTAAACATTCTCTTAAAAATGCTAAGCGTTCTGGTTTTTTAAACTTCTTTTTATCTTGTGCTTTTTCAAATAGTTTCAATGCTTTTTTATCGGGTTCGCCACAATATTTAGATGCTGATTCTTCATCATCTTGTGCCATGACATGAATAGAACTTATAATAAGAAGAAGGAATAAAAAATATTTCATTATTTATTTAGGTTTGTAAACGGGTTGTTGCTTATTAGGATCTGGTTTTTGAGCATTATCGTTTTTATCTTTCTCTTTCCTAATATCAATAGCTGGCTCATACACCCAATGTCCTTTTTTCATAAATAAAGCATCATAACTTCCATCTGGGCCATAATATTGGTATTGATTTTGAAGCGTAGGATCATCTGTGTTGGGCGCTAAATGGTTATATATAATTTGTTTTCTATTGGCGTTATATCTAACAGACATTGCTACTTCGCTTGCATACTCAAACATAACTCGCTTGGCGAATTTATTTGGTATTTTAAAAACATCTTTTCCAAATACAGGCGTTCCGTCTGGTTTAAAAGTAAGAATATCTATAAATTTACGTTGTGCTAATTTTGTGTTACCATCCCAGCCTAACAAAGTATAAAAATCATCATCAGATTTTATGATGTCATAATACAACATTCCAAACCATTTGTCGGCTGTGCCAACATATAGCTCCGGATTATTAACGCTGGCAGACTTATCAAGCAATGGAAATACCTCATATTTCGAGGTGATATCTTTTTTAAATAGTCCTTTTTTAGTAACCTTTACATTATTAACTTGTATAAAACCAAAAAACACATGGGTTTCATCCTCTCTTAACATATTCCATGTGATGATACGTAATTTTTTATCTGGAGATAATAACCGAGACACTTCTTTTAAACTATCAAATGGAAACTGCAATGATTTTTCATTACTCAAAACCTCTTTCCATAAATTCAGAAAAATCTTATTGGCTTCAAAACGGCTACTTTCTTTTTTACTATGAAATACATAAGCTTGAATTTTTTTAAGAGTGTCTTCAGCTTTCATAAATTCTTTAAGTTCAGAGTCTGTTAGCTGTGCAAATCCAGCAAAAGTAAACAGTAGTATATGTAAAGTATAAAAAAATCTCACTGTTATTTTATAATACAATTAATTACAAAAGTTACATTTTTTTTAAAAGTAGTACAATTGAGCTACAAAAGTAATTAACAGAAAATAACTAATAATAAGCTAATTGTGTAAAAAATATTAAAACATCTATATACATTAAGGTATTGATGAGAAAAAAATAAAAATCTAATTTGTAGTTTAGCAGTCTAAAAATTGCATTTAAAATACATGAAAAAATATACATTCACTGAGAAGAAAGATACACGTTCAGGATTTGGGGCAGGATTATCGGAATTAGGAAAGACAAACCCAGAGGTTGTTGCTTTATGTGCTGATTTAACAGGTTCGTTAAAAATGGATGCTTTTCAAAAAGAAAATCCAGATCGTTTTTTTCAAGTAGGAATTGCTGAAGCTAACATGATAGGTATAGCTGCTGGATTAACCATCGGTGGAAAGATTCCTTTTACTGGAACTTTTGCAAATTTTAGTACAGGTAGAGTATATGACCAAATAAGACAAAGCGTAGCTTATTCAGGTAAAAATGTAAAAATATGTGCATCACATGCAGGTTTAACTCTTGGCGAAGATGGAGCTACACATCAAATCTTAGAAGATATTGGGTTAATGAAAATGTTACCAGGAATGGTAGTCATTAATCCTTGCGATTATAATCAAACTAAAGCAGCTACTATTGCCATTGCAAAACATGTAGGCCCTGTTTATTTACGATTTGGACGACCAGCAGTGCCTAATTTCACTGATGCTAATCAATCATTTGAAATAGGAAAAGCTATTATACTTAATGAAGGAACTGATGTAACGATTGTTGCTACTGGGCATTTAGTGTGGAAGGCTATTGAAGCTGGTGAGAAATTAGCCGAACAAGGTATCTCTGCAGAAATTATAAATATTCACACCATTAAACCATTAGATAATGAAACTATTTTAAAATCAGTTTCAAAAACTAAATGTATTGTAACAGCCGAAGAGCATCAACGTCATGGCGGATTAGGCGATAGTGTAGCACAATTGTTAGCACAACATCAGCCAACACCTCAGGAATATGTGGCTGTAAACGATAGTTTTGGAGAAAGCGGCACACCAGATGAATTAATGACTAAATATGGTTTAGATACTATTAATATCATTGAAGCCGTAAATAAAGTATTGAAAAGAAAATAATCATAACTCCTTACAAACACTTATTACTTGTGTGTTTGGAAATTAAAAAAGGCTGTATCAAAAGATACAGCCTTTTTTAGTTTGTAACAATAATTTGGGTTCAATATTACTTTTTAGCAGCAGCGTATAGCTCCTCTACTTTTTTCCAGTTTACTACATTAAAAAACGCATTCATATAATCAGGACGACGATTTTGATAATGTAAATAGTAAGCGTGCTCCCAAACATCTAATCCTAAAATTGGAGTTCCTTTGCAATCAGCAATATCCATTAATGGATTATCTTGATTTGGGGTAGAACAAACTGCTAATTTTCCATCAGATTTTACACATAACCAAGCCCAGCCGGATCCAAAACGAGTTGCGCCAGCATTCATGAAATCTGTTTTAAATTTATCGAAGCCTCCTAAATCTGTTTCAATAGATTTTGCTAAATCGCCAGATGGTGTTCCGCCAGCATTTGGACCCATTACTGTCCAAAATAATGAATGGTTATAGTGTCCGCCTCCGTTATTACGAACGGCAGCTGGATATTTAGAAATGTTTTTACAAATTTCTTCAATGCTTAATTTTTCGGCATCACTACCTGCAATAGCATTGTTTAAGTTTGTAACATACGCTTGATGATGTTTTGTATGGTGTATTTCCATAGTTTTAGCATCAATGTGTGGTTCTAATGCGTTATACGCATAACTTAATTTTGGAAGTTCAAAAGCCATAATCTGTTGTTTTTTTAAGGTTTATACTTTTTTTAATTTTAAAATGGTTTGTGTTGGATTGGTACTGCTAAAAACGGTATTACCCGCTACTAGTACATCAGCACCACTATGTATTAGTTTTTGATAATTATTCAAATCTACGCCACCATCAATTTCAATTAAGGTATGAGCGTGTTTAGATTGAATTAGTTTTTTTAAAGTTAATATCTTGGTGTAAGTATTTTCAATGAATTTTTGTCCACCAAATCCAGGATTCACACTCATTAAGCATACCAAATCAGTTTCGATAATAATATCTTCTAGTACAGAAATAGGCGTGTGTGGATTAATGGCTACACCAGCTTTCATGTTTAGTGATTTAATATGTTGTAGTGTTCGATGAAGGTGAGTGCAAGCCTCATAATGTACTGTTAATACTTCAGCTCCTACATCTTTAAAAGCTTGAATGTATTTGTCAGGTTCTACAATCATCAAATGAACATCTAAAGGTTTTTTAGCATGTTTTTGAATAGATTTTAAAACAGGGAAACCAAATGAGATATTGGGTACAAATACACCATCCATTATATCAACATGAAACCAATCTGCTTCTGATTGATTGATTAATTCAATGTCTCTTTGCAAATTTCCAAAATCAGCAGATAAAATAGACGGGGCAACTAAATGTGACATAATGCCTCAAAAGTATGAAAATATAAAATAAAATGATAGGAATTTATATTAACATTAGGATTATTTAACCCTTAATTTAAAATTTGTCGTTGTTTTAAAACAAACTAAGTTGAGCTTCACCAGCCTTATGATTAAATATATTACAATTAAATTTAAAGGTATCTTCAGGAATAAACTTTTCTTTTGAAAGTTTATAAAGTTGCATAATAGATTCTGCTATTTTACCTTCACCTTTCATTCTAATGCTTTTGCGGCTATCACTTACCTTTCCGCCATGACAATCCATAATCTGATTCCAAACTTTATGTGCCCTATCTGGGAAATTTTTTAGTAGCCAATCTTTAAAGATAAGTTCTACAGCGCCGTTAAGTCTCACAATGGTAATACCAGCTGCTGTAGCTCCGGCATTTCCTGCTGTTTCTAATACGCTGGGTATTTCATGATTATTAATACCAGGAATAATAGGAGCAACCATTACACCACAAGGAATGTGATGTTGGGCAAGTGTTTCAATGGTTTTAAATCTGTTTTTATAAGTGGCTGTTCTAGGTTCTAATATTTGACGTGTTTTTTCATCAGTTCCTGTAATAGATATCATTACATGCACTAATTGATGTGCTGCTAATTCGGCTAAGATGTCTAAATCTCGTAATACTAGGGTGTTTTTGGTAATGATTGCTATGGGATGTTTGTACTTTAAACAAGTCTTTAAAACTTGTCGTGTAAGTTCATGTCCTCTCTCAATTGGTTGATAGCAATCTGTATTTCCTGACAGCATAATTGGTTTGGGTTTCCAATTCTTTTGGCTAAACTGAACTTCTAATAATTCGGATACGTTTTTCTTTACCATAATCTTTCTCTCAAAATCAAGTCCAGCGCTATAACCCCAATATTCGTGAGAGTTTCTGGCATAACAATAAATACACCCATGCTCACAACCTTGGTATGGGTTTAATGAATAAGCTAAACCTATATCTGTACTTTCTACTTTGTTAATTATAGTTTTAGGGTAGGTGTATATGATTTGAGTTTTTTCTTTTTGAAGGAGTTCTTCGTCAATGCCCTCTATATGGTCTTGTGCATATTGTTGGGTTGAGAATTTATTTTGGGTGTTAATTTGAGCACCTCTCCCATTATAATAATTATTAGATGTGGAATTTTGCATAGCTGTTATCATATTTTAAAATTATTTAAAAAGATAGCAGACTGTTGCTATAAATTGTAGCATTATATTTCAAAAATGAAAAAAAGATTTAGTAATTAGTTATACTATCTCAAATAGGATAAATTTGGCGTTTGATTGGTTTTTTTCTGGATAAAGTCTGTAAAAACAAAAATAATGATAAAATAGAGGGCTAGCCTTATTGAATTTCAACTAGATATAGTATAGTTTAGTAAAACAAAAAAATTCAACATGAAAATATACTACACTATTCTTACTTCCTTATTTGTTGGATTAGCATTTGCACAGCAAACTAATTTAAACATTGAGGGTGCCAAAGTTGATTATGTTTCTAACCTTACTAACTTACCACTACAAGTTAGTTTGGATGAGTCGAGACATTTAAACATTCAAGAGTTTCCCAATTGGATGACAAACTCAGTAATTAAAAATAGTAATTATTCGTTTGTAGCTTTAAAAACCAGTAAAGACGGAATTGGGATGCAACATACAAAGTATGAGCAATATTTTAAAGGTTACAAAGTAGAGCGCTCCATGCTTATTGCCCATACTAAAAATAATGAAGTAAAGTCTTTTAGTGGCGATTGGTTTAAAGATATTGATATTTCAAATAAGGTTGTTTTAACCGAACAACAAGCTTTACAGTTTGCACTAAAAAAAGTAAAAGCTAAAAAATATAAATGGGAAAATAAAGAAGAAGAAGCCCACATGCAAAAGGTATTGAATAACCCTAATTTTAGTTTTTATCCTGAATCAGATTTGGTTATCTACCCGAGTATTCAAAAAGATAAATCTATTAATTATCATTATACTTATAAATTCACCATTTATGCCGAAGAGCCATTGTATAAGGCAAATGTATATGTTGATGCAACTAGTGGTAATATTATTAGAGAACAAAATTTAATTTGCACAGCAAATTCTAATGGGACTGCTAACACAAAATATAGTGGCACTCAAACATTAACAACAGATAGCTATACCGCTGGTTATAGATTAAGAGAGTCTGCGAGAGGGTTAGGTGTAGAAACCTATAATTTGAACAATGGTTCTAATTATGGAAGTGCCACAGATTTTACTAATAGTACAAATACTTGGACATCAACCGGAGTTCATCAAGCTGCTACCGATGCGCATTTTGGAGCAGAAGTAACTTACGACTATTATTATCAAACACATAATAGAAATAGTATAGATGATGCTGGTTTTAAATTATTAAGTTATGTTCATTATTCAAATAATTTTGTAAATGCATTTTGGGATGGTTACAGAATGACATACGGTGATGGTAATATTTCTCAAGGTTTTGATGTTATGACTGCATTAGATGTTTGTGGACATGAAATTACACATGGTGTGGTTGAACATACAGCTGGTTTAAATGGAGGAGAAGCAGATGCATTAAATGAAGGTTTTGCGGATATATTTGGTACATCGGTGGAGTGGTATGCACGCCCATCACAGCATGATTGGATTATGGGTAAAGATATCATGCCCTCTGGAACAGGAATAAGAAACATGTCAAATCCAAACCAATTAAGCGATCCTGATACTTATCTTGGAAATTATTGGGATCCAAACGATGAACCTCATGCGAATGCAGGGCCTTGTATTTATTGGTTTTATCTATTGTCTGTTGGTGGTAGTGGTACAAATGATAATAGTCAAACGTATAGTGTATCTGGTATTACAATGTCAAAAGCAGAAGCTATAGCCTATAGAGCTTTAGCATTTTATATGACACCTAGTACAGATTATGCTAATGTGAGAGTATGTAC
>JADLER010000107.1 GCA_020846025.1 Bacteroidia bacterium
TCAGTTAAACTCAACTATATTAAAACAATCATTTTAGATTAAGTAGGTCGTCTTGCCATTGTGCCTAACGGTTGGCGGCTTGGCGAAGGTGGCGATTTAAACCACAAATGTTGATGCGGAGAACCAAACTTTGATTAACCACAAATGTGTCTGCGGAGCACTGAACCGCCACTTTTGCCAAACCCGTGTTAGCGGTTCGGGCTTCTTTCCTGATGGCAGTGTCGTTTATGAAGTTTGAATATTCCATTCGAATCTATTGCAAGTCAATATCTGCTTTTCTAATTCTTTAATTTCGACAGTTGATTTATCATTCATTATATAAACCCCAAATTTCACATTGTCTGCAGAATTAATTATTGAGTTTAAATGGCAATTTGTTGCTTGACCATCTATGAAACAGTTTTTAGGATGAATTTTGCCATAACCATAATTAATCCGTTTTTTAAAATTGTCTGTGCAACGACCTACATACTTTATTTTATCGTCTTTGATGTAGCAATAAATACCCTTGTCTTTTAGATTAGTATCAATTTTAAAATTACAATACCTGTTATCACCGTATTTGTTCAGAAAACATAAGTAATTACTGTCGTTACCTTGTTTTAATAATTTTAAAAAGTCACCAAGATTTTTGTCCAAGTGAGCGTTGTATTTATCGGCAAGCAAAAGTTTTAAACGACAATATTTGTTATGATCAAATGTTTGTTTAAGCGTTTTATTGTTCTTCTTGTAAAAAACAGATTCAATATCCTTTTCATCAAAAATCAAGGGTATAATTTTGAATTCAATATTTTTGTTGTTAATTGATAAATTCATTTTACATTTCCTTTTTTGCTTCTTAACTTACCTTTATAAATATGCAATCCCTTTTATTAAACTGATTTTTGGGTTTTAATTTCAGAAGACTGCAAATTAGTAATTATTAAAAAACTTAAAACCGAGCCTATTATACCAAATACAATGTCCCATACATCTGGTGTAGAATATTTTATAAAATTGATTTGAATAATTTCAGTAATAATGTTAAGTATTATTGTTAAAATTAATAGGTGAACAATATTTGTATTGTATTTGATGGTAATTAATCTTAAAAAGAATAAAAGTATTGAACTTGATAAAAACTGAGGTGTTGAATTAATTAATAAACTTTCAGTTATAATTATTATTGGTTTGACCTTAATATTCAGTAATGAAAAAAAAAGGATTGTTGGTCTAAATAATAAATAAAACAACAATCCAATAATAATTTCAAATCCAATTATTAACCACAATGTTTTTTTCAAAATATTAACTGCCTTTGAAAGTCATAAACAATAATACTAACACAACACCTATTGCCACATATAGCACCCATATTGGTGTTACTGTAATCTTAACGCCAGGAGCTTCATAAGATTTGTCGATACTTAAAATTCTTTTTATTAATGAATCTCGCTTTCTTTCAACATCTATACCCGAACTAATAGCTAAAGCTGTTGGTTTAGTATTAGTAGGGTGTTCGGGTTTACCATAAGCATTTTTTGCTTCCCACCATATCATTTTCCCATGATTAGAAAACTCCTTTACTAAATATTTCAATATATCTACATCCTTATTAACCATTATATCATAGGCCGTTTCCATTGTTTCAAGATAATCTTTAGCACGACTAATGGCTCTAGTTGAATAACTTTGAACAGTTTTTTTATCAACCGTAGTTGTAGTGTCTGGAGAAATTGTAGCTAATTTTATTCTTAAAATTGTAGCAAGATTGCTACCTATAGCATCAGCGGTTATTTCATATGTTTCAGATTCCGGGTCATTTTCTTTAGACGCGTTCAGAAATGTGCGAATTTCTCTAGCATTTGAAATTGTTATTTTGTCTTCATTTAAGAAACTAACACTTCTCCAAAAAGCACAAATAGCTTTGTTTTCCCAAATAGAACCAATATTAGGATTAACTTCAAGAGCTTTGTTACAATAATCATAACCTTCATTAAAATTACCTGCCCTAATTGCTTTTTGAAGGATTTCTACATAATTATTTAATCTATCGAAATTATCTGACGAAAGATTTCCTTGTGTGACCGAAACACTTCTAGGTCTTAAGACCTTTATTTGTGTATTGCAATATTCACATTGGATTTCATTTTTCCCTTCATAACCTGATAGAGAAGCACCGCAATTTGTGCAGTTGAGTGATGTTAATTCGAGTTTACTCATATTTGATTGTTTAAATTGATTTACTAATTAATTGAGGTATTGTTGTTAATAATATTTGAATGCTAACAGAAATTATTAAGACAATTAGAAAAATATTATTCTCTAATTTATTCGGCAATAAAACTGCTAAGATGAATGATATCAATGAAAAGATAGGTGCTATAAATGTTAATGCTACTTTAAAGCCATCGCTAGCATTAGATTTGTATAATTTCATTTGTAACAGAAATGATAAAACAATCACTGAATCACTGATAACCAAATTTATAAATTTGTAATCTTTTAAAATGATACATGCGCAAGTGTTTATTATGAATGCAAGTAAAAAGACAATATTAATTATATTTTTCATAAAAAAGGTATTAAGGATTAAAGGGAGGAGGAGTAAATAAATGTGTCATTTCCTTTTGATTTATTAAAGGCTCCCATGAAGCCATTCCTGCTTTCCAAACTAGGCTGTCTTTTGTCAACATACCAGCAGAAAGCTTTTGAATTATTGTATTTAAATCAAATGGACCTTCTTGTTGATTGTTGATTATTGCATAAAATGAAATAGTTGGTGGTTGAGGCGGTATAGATGTATTTAAATTATTTGATACGTTTCCAATTTGGTTTCCAATGCCAGCACCTATACCTAATCCTAAACCTGCACCCATTAAATTACCAGCTAGGCCACCTTCGTTTTTAGCAGCATTATCTAAAACATCAAAACTCCTATCCATTTGATAAATATCTCTACCTAATATTTTGATTTTAGCGGCAATGTCTTTCGCTTCTTTTAATTTTATTATGCTTGGATCGCTTTCAGGTATATTAACTGAGATGAAATAAAAATTTACAAGTTCGATTCCAAACTTTGAAAATTCTGAATTTAATTTATTTAATGCATGATTTGATAAATCATCAAGCAACGAATTAATTTCTAATACAGAAACATTATCAGATATTAGTTTTGCTGAAATTAGACTAGTGAGAGAAGATAAAACTTTCCCTTTAAAATATTCGTCAATTTTATCTGCGGTAAATATTTTCATATTTCCCACCAAAGTTTCAATAAATAGACGAGGCTCTGAAATTTTAAATCCATATTGCCCATATGCTCTAACAGGAACTATAACGCCATATTTAGGGTCTTCAAGTTGTATTGGTGTTGGTGTGCCCCATTTTAAATCAAGTTTGGTTATTAGGTTTACAAACCACACTTCTGCTTGAAATGGTGAATTACCACCAAATGGTAAATTGATTAATTTGTTTAGGAGCGGGATATTCTCTGTTTTGATTGTGTGGGTGCCACTTTCATATTGGTCAAAGATTTTACCCCCTTTTACAAAAAAAGCAGTCTGACTTGTGTTCACTACAACTTGAGTTCCCATTCTTAAATCTTCGGATGGGTACTTAATAACAAATTCATTGTCATTACTGTCAACTTTTACAATATCTATTAATGCCATATTTTTTCTTTAGAGTTCAAATTTATTAATTAATTTCTATGTCTGTCCGTTTTTTATAGCCTGACCGCTAACGTGTTGCAGCTACCCGAAGGTGGGGCATTAGAAGCACCAAACTTTCAAATCTGCACTAAAGTTCATTAGAGGCACAAATGTTAAAATAACCCACAA
>JADLER010000108.1 GCA_020846025.1 Bacteroidia bacterium
CTGTTTGTTATTTAATGTTAGGCAATTCCTATATGAACATTGGAAATTTAGATAGTTCAAGGTATTATTATTTGCTTTCAAAAGATTTTTCAGAACGAAGTAATGACCTTAGAACGTATTATTCCGCTATCGGTAATTTAGGTAATTTGGAGCTTGAACTTAAAAATTATGATAAAGCAATAGATTATTCTTTTCAAACCTTATACCATTATAAACAAACTAATATTGTTACCGAAGTTATGGTGAGTTATGGTTCGTTGGCTGATATTTATAAAGCTAAAAAAGAGTATAAATTGGCCATTTTATATTATGACACCGCCCTAACTTATACTAAAAAATTAAACTCGGCTGAAGATTACATTTACAATTATAAAGGATTATATGAAATTTATGAAGATATGGGTAAATTTAAAGAGGCTTTTCAATATTATAAATTATATAAAACATGGAATGATTCGGTAAATAACAATCAAAACTCAAAAAAAATTAGTGCCATGGAGCTTGAATTCAAATATAAAGCCGAACAGAGAGAGAAAGATTTAATTCAACAAAACAAAGATTTAATTACACAAGAAAAAATTAAGCAACAAAAATATATTATTTGGTCTGGAGTTATTGGAGGTATTATACTTATTGTTTTCTTAGGCTTTACCATTAAATCTAATATAGAACGAAAGAAAACCAATGCTCAGTTACAAGCCAGTAACCTTGAAATTGTAGAGCAGAAAAATATTATTGAAGTGAAAAATAATGAAATAACGGATAGTATCACTTATGCCAGTAGAATTCAACAAGGGATTATTCCAGATGACGATGAATTGAAAAAATTATTTCCTCAGCATTTTGTGTTGTTTAAACCACGAGATATTGTGAGTGGCGATTTTTATTGGGCAAAAAGAGTAACTACCAATAAAAATCGTGCATTAATTGCTTTAGCAGATTGCACGGGGCATGGTGTGCCAGGCGCATTTATGAGTTTGGTTGGTAATACTTTGCTTAATCAGGTAATTAATAACCCATTGGTTTCTAATCCTGCTCATGCACTTGATTATATAAACGAACAATTACCTAAAACTATAAAGAGTAAAAGTAGCACCGGAAGTATTAAAGATGGTATGGAGATGGCGATGTGTGATATAGATTATGATACATTAACCTTACAGTTTGCAGGTGCAAATAGCAACATTTATATCGTAAGAGAAAATCAAATTCAGATATACAAAGGAGATAAACAACCTATTGGTGAAAGCTTAACCGGAAAACCTAAACCATTTAATAATCATGAAATTGCTTTGCAAAAAGGAGATTGTATTTTTATGCTAAGTGATGGTTATGCCGATCAATTTGGAGGCGAAAAAGGAAAGAAATTTAAGTATAAACCGCTCGAAGATTTATTTGTGTCTATTGCTATAAAGGATACGCAAGAGCAATATCAAGTATTAGAAAATACATTTGAAACTTGGAAGAGTTTTCATCAACAAGTAGATGATGTGTTGGTTATTGGTATTAAAATTTAAAAAGCAATAAAATACAACACGGCAATAAAATTAAGTGCTACACTTATTATTAAACCATTAAAAGTTAAGTGACGATTCATTTTATAAATAAAGAATCCAACACCTGCCGCAAATATTAATAGGGTTAGTTTTGGATAAGTAAATTGATGCCAAAATACGCGTTCGTTACTATTAAATTTCACTTTAAGAATTTTATGAAATAGAAAATCTCTTCCAATAAAAAAATGTTGCCCTTCTTCTGGTGGAGTATAAAATTCGCTTGTAAGAATTGTTAGTTTTAAGGCATTTGTGGTTTCAATTTCAATGCTTGTAATTTCGGCAGCCTTTACTTCTTTATTATATTTGCTATGTTTGCACTGCACTTGTGCAATTGTGGCTTGTTGCCAGTAAGTACATATCCAAATGCTAAGCAAACAATAACTTAAAACAGCAACTAAAACAACATTGATGCTATTGCATGTTTTATAAAGTTTAGTTTGTTTAAACTTAATGATACGTTCTTGCTCTTTTAATTCCTTAATTTTTTTTACATAAAACAATTCCTCGGCTGTAAGTGGTGTGCGTTGTTTTCTTCGAGGTTGTTCTTCAGGCATAGAATGATTTATAAATTAATCTTCTTCTCTAATAGGTAGTTATTTCTATCAGGAGAGTTTCTTAGAATTAATTCAGCTATGAAACCCGCTAAAAATAACATGGTTCCTAGCACCATAGTAGTAAGGGCAATATAAAACGATGGGCGATCGGTTAACAATCGAGCTGCTTTATGAATAATAAAGGCATGATAAAACTTATCAAGTCCCAAATAAATAACAGCTCCAAATCCAATAACAAACATTAATGTACCCACTAAACCAAAAAAGTGCATCGGCCTTTTCCCAAATTTTGATAAAAAGGTAATCGTCATAAGGTCTAAAAAACCATTTATAAATCTATCCCAACCAAATTTACTAACGCCATATTTTCGGGCTTGATGTTGTACTACTTTTTCTCCAATGCGATTAAATCCTGCATTTTTAGCAAGTACAGGAATAAAACGATGCATCTCGCCATACACCTCAATGCTTTTTATAACTTCTTTTCGGTAAGCCTTCAAACCGCAATTCATATCGTGTAATTTAATACCCGACATCAATCTTGTAGTGCCATTGTATAATTTAGAAGGTATATTTTTAGTAAAAGTGTTATCAAATCGTTTTTGTTTCCAGCCACTCACAAGGTCATATTCCCCAGATTTTATCATATTATATAGTTCTGGAATTTCGTCTGGGGAATCTTGTAAATCAGCGTCCATGGTTATTACCACATCACCTTGCGCAGCATCAAAACCTATATATAAACCAGGCGATTTACCATAATTTCTACGAAACTTAATGGCTTTTATACACTGGTTTTTTGACGCCAAATTTTCTATCACATTCCATGAGCCATCTTTGCTGCCGTCATCTACAAAAATAATTTCGTAGCTGTAGCCATTTGCATCCATAACTTGTTTTATACGGTCATGCAATTCAGGCAAAGATTCTTCTTCGTTAAATAAAGGAATAACAATAGAAATATTCATAATGGTTTAAAAGTCGGCATTAATTACCCAACACACAAATTTTGCGAAAATTATGCTAAAAATAAAATAAATTATCTACTTTTGCGCTGGGTAAGTCTTTCACGACCAGCTCCTGTCAAATCCCCCAGGGTGGGAACACAGCAAGGGTAGATGGTTGAGCGGTGCGATGGAAGTAGCTTACCCTTTTTTTGTGCTTTTTCCTGTTTCTTTTCTTTAAATTAAGCATTATACTAACATATTTCTGTTTAAAAACATCAACTATGGTATAATTTACACTTTACTTTATCAAGTACCTTCGTTCATTAAATTATATCAATTATGTTGTCTTTTATTTTACAAATTTCGGGCTCTGCTGCCGCTGCAGTAGCTGATAGTGTGGTTCAACCTGCTGTTACAGGAATACAAACTGCTACAGAAGCTTTACCACCTAATGAAATCTTGTTGTTTAGTATTATTTTAAAAGGTGGAATTATCATGATTCCTTTAGCCTTTTTATTACTGCTTACAATTTATGTAATGGTAGAAAGGCTGTTAATTATCTCAAAAGCCTCTAAGAAAAACGCCACTTTAATATCAAGTATTAAAGAAATGATTAATAGTAGCAACTTAGCTAATGCACGAAATATGTGTAAAAATGTAAACACTCCCGAATCTATCATGTTGGAGCAAGGTATATCTCGCATAGGGCAAAGCATGACCGAAATTAGAGAAGCGATGGATAAAGCAGGAGCTGTAGAGTTATCTCGATTAGAGAAAAATATGAGCATACTTAATGTTACTGGACGCATTGCCCCAATGTTTGGATTTATTGGAACTATTATAGGGGTTATTAAAATCTTTTATGATATATCATTAGCTAAAACAGTAGAGATTGAAGTTATCTCAACAGGCTTGTATGAAAAAATGATTACTTCTGGAGGTGGTTTGGTTGTAGGTGTTGTTGCTTTTATTGCTTACCACTGGCTTAATGCTCGCATTGATAAAATTGCGCATCACATGGAAGAGTCTCAAATTGAATTTTTAGATATACTCAATGAGCCGAGTAAATAATTCTAGAAATAGTATTAATTATTAAACATATACCAAAATGGGACTTAGAAAAAAGGCACATAGAGATGCAGAAGTAAGTACAGAATCATTAAACGATATTATGTTCTTTCTTTTACTTTTCTTTTTAATACTTTCAACAATGGTGAGTCCTAATGCTATTAAGGTAAACTTACCAAGCTCTAAACCAACTAAACCTATTGATAATAATAAAAAGCCCATCCATTTAGATGTATCGAATACTCGAAATTATTATGTAGAAGGGAAAGAGGTTGATTTCTCAAACTTAGAAGCGGTACTTTCAACCGAAATTGGAACTAATCCTGAACCTACTGTGGTGTTGCAAATGGATAAAGATTTAAGTATTCAAGATGCGGTAGATGTAATGATTATTATTGATAAGTTAAAATGTAAGATGGTGTGGGCTACTAAACCATCTAATGCTCAATAACGATGATATTAACTAGAGAAGAGGAAAATAAAAATAGGCTAATTTCATTAGGCATATCGCTTAGTGTTTTTGCATTGCTTATTTTATTTTTTATTTTCTATATGATAATTACTCCTAATCCTCCATTTCCAGAGGTTGCAGGTGGTGGCGGCGGTATTGAGTTTAATATTGGAAATTTAATAGAAGGAACAGGTAATGTAGAGAATAATGGAATTGGCGAAGCGGTATCGGTAGTTGAGAATACTGAAACTACACCACCAACAAATACTCAAAACAATACAGAGGAATTAGTAACTTCTGAAAATGGAGTAGATGTTCAATCTACTGAAACTAAAAATACAAACACAACTACTAATCCAGTTGTGGTAATTCCTGTAAAACCAAAAGAAAAAACAGCTGCTGAATTATTAAAAGAAAAATTCGAAAAAAATAAAGGGAAAAATGGTGGAGGAGATGGAAATAGTGGCCAGGAAGGAAACGATGGGCGTCCAGACGGTAATCCTCATACAAACGGTACAGGAGGCACAGGTGGTGGCGACGGAGGCGGTGATGGGCCTGGTAATGGAAATGGAAAAGGACCTGGCAATGGTGGTTATGGTTTTAGTTTAACAGGTAGAAGTGTAGTAACACCGCCAGTATTATCTAAAGACACAAAAGAAGAAGGAAAAGTAGTAGTAGAAATTGTGGTGGATAAATATGGAAAAGTTATTAAGGCTGATCCTTCTGGTCGAGGAACAAACACTAATAGCCCGATATTAAAAGCAAAGGCTAGGCAGGCTGCACTAAATACAGTGTTTAACGTAAGTGGAGAATTTACAGAACAAAAAGGAACAATTACTATAATTTTTAGTTTTTAAAATGAACGCCACTCAAGTCATCATTCATTTAATTATTGATACAAAATGACTTACCAGCAAACATTAGATTATTTATTTTCTCTGCTACCCATGTATCAACGTGTTGGTGCGGTAGCTTACAAAACCGATTTGAATAATACCATAGCAATATGTAAAGCATTAGGTAATCCAGAGAAAAAATTAAAATGCGTTCACGTAGCCGGCACCAATGGAAAGGGATCTTCATCGCACATGCTGGCGGCTGTTTTGCAAAAAGCTGGGTATAAAACAGGTCTTTATACATCACCGCATTTAACTGATTTTAGAGAACGCATAAGTATTAACGGTAAAATGATTCCGAAGGCAGAAGTTGTTTCGTTTGTAGAAAAACACCAAGCAACTTTTGAAACAATAAAACCATCTTTTTTTGAGTGGACTGTAGGCTTAGCTTTTGACTATTTTGCTAATCAAGAAGTAGATGTAGCGGTTATAGAAGTAGGGTTAGGTGGTCGCTTAGATTCTACAAATGTTATCACGCCTGTTGTTTCTTTAATTACAAATATTGGATACGATCATACTAATTTGCTTGGAGATTCTTTACAACAAATTGGAACTGAAAAAGCAGGAATTATTAAACAACGAATTCCGGTTGTGATTAGTCAAACACAACTAGAACTAATATCTGTTTTTAGCAATACAGCTAAAGAGCTTAAAGCACCATTAGAATTTGCAGATAAGAATTATAAAATAATTAATTCGCTGGTTAAGAATAATTTTTTACACCTTGAAGTGCTTGATAAAAAACGAAATCGTAATCTCAAGTTCGATTTAGATCTTCTAGGAAAATATCAAGCTAAAAATTTATTAGGTGTTTTAAATACATTGGAGGTTTTAAAGAGTAAAGGATTTATTATAGAAGATGAGGTTCTGTATGATGCGCTCCATCAAGTTCAACAAATAACTGGCTTGAAAGGAAGATGGCAAATTTTAAAAAACAAACCTCTTATAATTGCAGATACAGGTCATAATGAAGATGGAATAAAGGAGGTTTTGGAAAATATAAATTCTCAATCTTATAAGCAATTACATTTTATATTAGGTGTTGTGAATGACAAAGACATAACTAAAATATTAAAATTACTTCCTAAAGATGCAGTATATTATTTTTGTAAAGCAAATATACCACGCGCCTTGCCAGAAACAGAATTACTTGCCTTAGCTCATAAACAAAAATTAAAAGGCGAAGCATATAAGACAGTAGCTGAAGCCTTAAAATCTGCAAAGAAAAATACTAAAGCTGGAGGATTAATTTTTATAGGAGGCAGTACATTTACTGTTGCCGATGCACTTCTATTATTTGAAGAATAAATTATTTTAAAACGCCTTGATTTAAAAGTTCAGTGAAATGAACACGTTCACCTTTGTAAATAGCAATAATAAAAGCATCTGTAATACCATTCTTTTTTGCTTTTTCTAAAACAGCATTAGTCTCGTTTAGTGTTTTAAAAGATCCTAAGGTAAAACGAGTAATATTATCTGAGAAAGTCTGACGTTTAGATTTTGGTAAACCTATTAACTTGGAATAATCAAAATTTTCGAACATCTTATAAGCACCAATTTGTACGGTATAATTTAAACTATCAATTACTTTATCGCCAAATTTTTCAAGTATTTGAGGATAAGTTAAAGTGAGGTTAGAAAAATTTTCTCCGATTATAGCTGATGAATCTACTTTGTAGGCGTTTAGTTTTAAATATTCGGGCGAAAAAATTTCAGCGTCTAATTCTAATTTAATAAATGAATCTACTTTAGCTGTAGAAAAATCTTTTGTAACCATACTTGTTAAATATTTGAATTGAATTTCAAAATCGTTACCCGAAGGTAGATTTACTAAGTATTTCCCGTTGGTTCCATTAGAGTGGAATTTTCCTGAAAAATCTTTTTTATTAATTTTTGATCGTACAATTATTTCAGCTTTTACAGGCGCATTATCATAGGTAACCTTCCCAGTTAGCATCACTAAAGCAGTTGGTTTCCCAAATAATCCAGGCTCAACCACATAAATATCTTGTTGCCCGAACCCTTCTTTCTTTTCCGAGGAATAGTACCCTCTATTGCCATCAGAAGATACTACATAAAATTTATCATCTTGTTTAGTATTTATTGGTTTTCCAACGTTATAAGGTGTAGTCCATCTGCCTTGTTTTAAATCGCTTCTAAAAATATCGTATCCTCCCATTGAATTATGTCCTGTTGATGAAAAAAACAATGTTTTGCCATCTGAGTGTATGAAAGGTGAGTCTTCATCATCTTTAGTATTTATCTCAGCACCTAGGTTTATTGCCTTTCCCCAAGTGCCGTTTTCTTGTAGTTGAGTGTAATAAATATCCCTGCCGCCAAAGCCACCTGGCCTTTCAGATGAAAAATAAATTATTTTTTCATCAGGCGATAAACAAATACTTCCTTCCCAATATGCTGAATTAACTCCTTTTATTTTAGTAGGTGTGGTCCAGTTAGCGCCATCTAATTTGCTTTCATATATGTCGCCATTTCCAGCGCCTGTATTTTTGTATAAAAACAAGGTTTGTCCGTCGTGAGATAAATAAACTGCTGCGTCATGTCCATTTGTGTTAAGGGAATTAATTGGTTTTGGTTCTTGCCAAATTCCACTTTCATCTTTTTCGGATATCATAATGTCTTCAAAGTATGTTCCGTTCTTTTCATCAATTTTATTAGGTGAAATTTGTTTCCCACCCATTGATTTTTCACCTCTATAGGTGTAAACCATAAAACTTTCGTTTGATGGAAAAATAGGTGTGTATTCAGATCCTGAGGTGTTTATTGGTTTTCCAATATTGGTGATTTTAGCTACAGCTGATTTATTATCTAGATTAATAGCACTTTTACAAATCCGAATTTGGCGATCTATTTCCTCTTGTGCCACTTTATCTTTTTGATTTAGTTTATATTTCTCAAATTGAGTAAGAGCTTCGTTAAATTTATCATTTGCCAGATAGGCTCTACCTAAGTAATAATCGTAATCCAATAATTTTGATTTTAAAGTGTCGGCAGCTTTAATGAAACCTTCGGCTTTATCTTGAAACTGAGAATCGTAGATGCTACAAGAACCTACTAGATATGCCAAATAAAGGTTACTAGGATGTTTTGCTAATAAACTATCATATATAGGCCGAGCATATAAAAATTCCTGATTACTGAAATACTTATCGGCTGTTTCTAGTTTTCTTTTATCAATCTCTGACCATTTGTTGGAAAACTCACTTGCGAGTTCAAAACTTATTTGAGAAAAGAGAACTGAACTTAAGCATATTAAAAATATAAGTAGGGTGTTTCTATTCATCTTCATCTGATTCTAAATGCTCAAGTTATATAAAAATAGAGTTATCTGCAAATCTAAGTATTCAACTTATTCATAAATTATGTTTATAATATTTTCAGTATCTTTGGGTTTTATTATAGCATGTCTGATTTAAAATATAATTTACGTGGCGTGTCAGCATCTAAAGAGGATGTTCATAATGCTATTTCTAATATCGACAAAGGATTGTTTCCGCAAGCATTTTGTAAAATTGTTCCTGATTTTTTAACTGGTAGCAATGAGCATTGCGTGGTTATGCATGCTGATGGTGCAGGAACAAAATCCTCGTTAGCTTATGCGTATTGGAAGGTAACTGGCGATTTATCAGTGTGGAAAGGTATTGCACAAGATGCGGTAATTATGAATATTGACGATTTAATTTGTGTTGGTGCTACTGATCATATTTTATTATCTTCTACAATTGGACGTAATAAAGGATTAATACCTGGAGAAGTTATTTCATCAATTATAAATGGTACCGAAGAAGTGCTTAATAATTTAAGAATTAACGGTATTGATATTCAATCTACTGGTGGCGAAACAGCTGATGTGGGCGATTTAGTTAGAACAGTAATTGTTGATAGCACGGTGGTATGTAGAATGAAAAAGTCTGATGTGATTTCAAACCATCATATTCAAGCGGGAGATGTGATCGTTGGTTTAGCATCTTATGGTAAAGCGACTTATGAAACCGAATATAATGGTGGAATGGGAAGTAATGGTCTTACAAGCGCTAGACACGATGTGTTTAATAAATCAGTAGCCGAAAAATTTCCTGAAACTTATGATACATCTCTTCCAAAAGAAGTTACATATTGTGGCCAATTAAATTTAACTGATAAAGTGGAGATAAACTATAAGGATATTAATGGCGAAATTAAAACAGAATTAATCTCGGCAGGTAAATTAGTATTATCGCCCACTAGAACTTATGCGCCTGTGGTGAAAAAGTTGTTGCAATCATTAAGTGGAAAGATACATGGCATTGTGCATTGTAGTGGTGGTGCACAAACAAAAGTGTTACACTTTATAGATAATTTACATATTATTAAAAATAATCTTTTGCCTGTGCCACCTCTATTTAAGTTAATACAAGAACAAAGTAAAACTGATTACAAAGAAATGTACAAAGTTTTTAATATGGGACATCGTCTAGAAGTATATTTACCACAACAATATGCTGAAGAGGTAATTAAAACAGCACAAACTTTTAATATTGATGCTCAAATTATTGGGCGAGTAGAAGCATTTAATGGTAAAAAGGTAACCATTGAATCTGAGTTTGGTAAATTTGAATACTAAATAAAATAGGCTACCTTTTTAAAGATAGCCTATTTCTTGTTTGCAAGTTATTAATCTTAATTCTGGAAAACATTTACACTTCCTTTCAAGTCGTATTCTTTACTATCTAAACCTGTTGCTTTGATGATGTAGAAGTAGGTTCCGTCGGTTACTATGTTTCCTGATTTATTCTTTCCATCCCATTTAATATTTCCATTTGCAGTTCCATCAAACATAAGTAATCCCCAGCGGTCATAGATCATTAAATGTATTTCACCCATATTTACGGCATTAAACGTAAATACATCATTTACGCCATCTCCATTAGGTGTAAATACATTTGGAACTTCAAATTTAGAAGTGGCATCTACGGTAATGATTCTTACAGCTGTATCCATACAAGTTCCATTTTGAGCAGTTAAGATTACAGGGAATTCGCCACCACTATTAAAAGTATGAGTTAAATTAATGGAATTATCTGCTAAGATTGTTCCATCACCAAAATTCCAAGAGTAATTTGTTCCTGCTGGGTTAGTACTAGTATTTGTAAAACTAACAGGTAAAGGCATTTCACCAGAATATGGATCAGCATTAAATGAGGCATTAATAGATTCTTGACTTAGTGATTGTATTGCAGTTGCAGTACAACCATTTGTAGTGTTTAGTGCCGTAACAGTATATACACCTGAACTCGTAGCAGTTATTACACTTCCAGTAGTTGAACTTGGTGTCCATGAGTAGGTATAAGGACCTCCACTAGTGCTACTTGCAGTTAATGATACAGAACCGGAAGCACAAGTAATTAAAGTTGAACTTGGTGTTATTGTTACATTACTTATTGTATTTGTGCCAATAGTAAATACGGAGTAATTAATACAACCACTTGCACTTTGAACAACGGCAGTGTATGTTCCTGAACTGGTTATAGAATATGGATTAATGGTAATTGTTGAGGTGCCATCTAATAAGAAAATATTAGAACCAGTAGCAGTTGAAGTGATTGTGCTTTGTACTGTTGGTGTGTTACATGTAATAGAGTTAGATGTGGTTGTAACATTAATATTAGGTACTGATGCACTGGTTGTATAATTTGTAGTACAGCCATTAATAATATTTGTAGCTACTAAAGTGTATATCCCAGTCGCAGTTGAGCTGGCTGGATTACCAATATTAGTTGTTGGTGAAGTTGGTGCTACCCAATTAAGTGTAGTATTAGCACTTGTAGCAGTACCATTTACTGTAATTGTATTGATGTTACAACTTATAGTGTATGTTGATGTAGGTTTCACCGTATCAATAGTTAGGGTATATGTGTTTGTTATAAAGCAGTTACTAATAGTATTTGTGGCAACCGTAGTGTAAACCCCTGCAGCACTTGTGGTAATTGTAGTAGGTGTAATCACTCCCATTGGACCAGACCAAGAAGTACTTGTATTAGTGTTTGTAGGAGCAAATGTAAGTGTTACAGTTGGCGTATTACAATCAATATGTGTTCCAGTAGCTGTAACTGTATATAAAGGAGCTCCAGCAAATGTATTAATTGTTAATGTTTGAGTTGATTTACAGCCTAATGCATCGGTAACTTCAACAGTATATGAACTACCTGGAGGTAAATTACCGTTTGAGTCGTTTGAAGGTGCGGTTACGGTATTAGGTGTCCAATTATAAGTGTATGGTCCAGTTCCACCGTTAGGAGTTATAGTTGCTGAACCAAATGGTATAGTACAAGTAGGTTGAACAACACTAGCGGTAAGTGTAGGGTTTACAATAGAGCTAGTAATATTTATGTTACCAGTAGTTGAACATGTACTTACTGTATTTATTGTGGTATATGTATAAACACCAGGTGTGTTTACTACGACTGTTGTATTGGTAATAGGCGTGCCAAATGGATCGAGCCATGTGCCAGTTGTATTAGACCCCATAACAAAAGTAATGTTTGTAGTAGGAGATAAACACGTTAAAGTATAACTAGGAGTTACATTTAATGAAAATTGTGGTGCTGGTGGATATGGATCTACAGAGAAGGTAGTAGTTCCTGAACACCCATTGGCATCAGTGGCGGTTACAGTATAGGCGGTACTTACTGGTAAATTTGAATTAACAGATGCGGATGGAGCGGCTGGTGTCCAAGAATATGTATAAGTTCCTGAACCACCTGTTGCATTAATTGTTGCAGAACCTACAGGTAATGCACATACTGGCTGTGTTACTGTTGAGGTTACTGTTGGATTAGGAGCCACAGTAAATGTAGTATATAGTACAGGATTAAATGAACAAGCGGAACCTGGAACACCCAATGTTACAGAGAATGTACCTGTAGAGTTGGTATTGACACACTGTCCTGTTTGACCTGTTACCCCTGGCCCCGTCCAGTTATATGAGAAACCTGGCGGCGCACATATTGTATTAGAGGTAGAAGCACCACATATTGAAGCATTGGTTTGACCTACGGGTATATCTGTCCCATTAAGATTTAATGTCATTGGCTTACAACTTGCATCAATATAAGCATAACCTCTATGACCCGCTTGAGAGATAATGCAGCCTCCAACAGTAAATTCCAATTTTACACATTGTCCAATATATGATGTTAAATCAAATGCCGCAGTTGTCCATGGTTTAAATGCCCAAGTAGCATTAGAGGTTGTATTAAAAGAAGGGTCTCCACTTGAACAACCAGTACCAATAGCGGTTACAGAATATTGACCACAAGTAATTGGGTTATTGTTACAGTCTCTAAAAGACACATTAAAGAATGGCTGTTCTGAACATGAGTGAGGTGATGTTTTTTCTAAGGCTACAGCATATCTATAGATGAATACAGAGTTAGCAGGTGTTACTGTAAATATTTGAGTTGCCCTAAATGAATAACCACCACCAGTTGTAGTGCTGCTTCCTAAACGACAAATAAAGTTACCCACACCTGCTGGATTAAGAGGTAATAAAGCTCCGATATTTGGATCGTTACCTGTAGCTGAGATGACGCTTACCATTGAAGTTGCGGAACTAGTCCACGGTAACATGGTTTGAGAGTTGTTATTAGGTGATTGTTCAGATGTCCAACCTGCTAGTGTTCCAGTTTCAAAATCAGGATTAGTACATGGGCCTTGAACAGTTGGAGGAGGAACAGCAGCTTTAAAACCATATTTATAATCGATGTAGCTTCTTTTTAAAACAGCTACTATACGTTTTTGTTGCCATTCCTGATCAGTGCTCATTTTAGCTTGTTGCCACGCAGCTGTTTCATTAAAACCCTGTAAAGAATCTTTATCAAAATCTAATGGTAAGGAAAAGATATCTGCATTTTTATGATGTAAATGAGCATCATCGTGTAAACGACTATGCTGTGCGTGAAGTAAACTTGTGCCTACGAAAAGTAAGCTCGCTAATAATGTTGTGATTTTTTTGTTCAAGTTTCGCATGTTATTCGAAATGTTTTTCATTTGTTAAAGGAATAAATATATTAAAAATTTTAGAATAATCGTATTCCTATCTGATATATCTCCAGATACAAAGAACTAAATACCTCTAAAATTTTTAGTTTCTCAGTATTTGGGCGAGATTCTAAGACTAAATATCAAAGACTTTAATACCCTCTGTGCAATTTCGGCAAATATCAATATCTTTTCTAGATTTTAACAGTTTTGCTCTAAATGTTTGGTATTTATTTGAAAACCAAAGTTCAAAAAAGTTCTGATGTTTTAAATCACCTAATTGATGTTTTGCATCCTTATCAAAACAACAAGGCACCACCAAGCCATCCCATGTAATTACACAACTACTCCACATTCGCCAACATTGATTTAATAATTTGTTTTTAATGGAATATGTCCCATCTGCATTTTTATGATAGCGGCTATATTTAATATTTTCAGGTATTAATGGATTACCATTTTCATACTGGTAAACTTGGGCAGATTTAAAAACTAGTTCATCAACACCCAATTCTGCAGTTAATTGTTTAATGTCATTTATTTGATGTTCGTTGGGTTTAACTACAAGAAACTGAAAAACGACATGTGGAGTTTTGCTTTTTAATTTTTTTTTTGCTAGTATAATATTCTTGGTGCCTTCTATTACTTTATTTAATTGCCCCCCAATTCTGTACTGCTGATATGTTTCTTGAGTTGTTCCATCAATAGAGATAATAATTCTATCTAATTTACTTTTAACCGTTTTTTCTGCCATTTCGGTATTAAGATAGTGAGCATTAGTAGAAGTAGAAGTGTAAATGCCTTTTTCAGAAGCATATTGCACCATCTCTAAAAAATTTGGATTTAAGTAGGGTTCACCTTGAAAATAAAACGTTAAGTAAATAATGTGATTGTAAATTTCATCAATTGTTTGTTTAAAAAAACTTGGCTCTAACATGCCGATAGGTCTTGTGAATTGGCGTAAGCCACTTGGGCACTCAGGGCAACGTAAATTACAACTTGTGGTAGGTTCAATAGCAATACTGATAGGTAAGCCAATTACCCATGATTTTTTTCGATACTGAGAAATATGATAACTTATCCAAACCTTAAAAATGTTGGTAATTTTCTTTAAGGTAATTTTTTTAAAAATTTGTATGTTGCTTTGAAAAGACACTACTTCAAAGATACAGATATTTTATAAAGTAGTTTGACGAGATAATTTATTAAATTTAAAACCTGAAAATTATAGAAGGTATGACAGACTATATCAACTCATTAGAGTTTGCTAAACAATTAGATCAAAAAGATATTTTAAATTCTTATCGAGATAAGTTTTATTTTCCGCAACATAATGGTCAAGATGTTGTTTATTTTACTGGTAATTCTTTGGGTCTGCAACCAAAGGCTACTAAAAGTTATTTACAACAGGAGTTAGATGATTGGGCAAAGTTTGGTGTGGAAGGCCATTTCCTTGCTAAGAATCCATGGATGAGTTATCATGAGATTTTAACTAATAAAACTGCCAAAATTGTTGGTGCTTTACCTAGTGAAGTAGTTATGATGAACCAATTAACTGTGAACTTGCATTTATTAATGGTTTCGTTTTATAGACCAACAAAACAAAGATATAAAATATTGTGTGAGGCTAAGGCTTTTCCTAGTGATCAATATGCACTTCAATCTCAAATTAAATTTCATGGTTTTGAAATAGACGACGCATTAATTGAAATAGCACCACGAGATGGAGAATACGAGATTAGACATGATGATATTTATAAAGCGATTGATGAACATAAAGATAGTTTAGCTTTAATAATGATAGGTGGAGTAAATTATTTTAGCGGCCAGGTGTTTGATATGAAAGCTATTGTAGAGGCTGGACACAAAGCAGGAGCCATTGTAGGATTTGATTTAGCTCATGGAGCGGGGAATTTAAAACTTCAGTTACATGACTGGAATGTGGATTTTGCGGCTTGGTGTTCTTATAAATACCTTAATGCAGGCCCTGGTAGTGTGGCTGGTGCATTTGTTCATGAGCGTCACCATCAGAATACGAATTTGCCATTATTTGCGGGGTGGTGGGGACATGATAAAGCTTCAAGATTTAAAATGGATAAAACATTTGTTCCGATTCAAAGTGTTGAACGCTGGCAATTAAGCAACGCACCTATTTTTTCTATGGCAGCCTACAAAGCATCACTAGATATCTTTGACGAAGTTGGAATGGATAAGTTAATTGCAAAAAGTAAAGAACTTACTTCATACCTTGAGTTTATTGTAGAGGAAATAAATAAACAAAAAAATAATTGTTTAGAAATTATTACACCTAAACAAAATAGAGGATGTCAATTGAGTATTGTGGCACATGGACAAGGAAGAGCTTTGTACGATAAACTAATTGAAAATGGTGTGATACCAGACTGGCGTGAACCAAATGTTATTCGTTGTGCTCCAGTACCAATGTATAATTCTTTTATAGATATTTACAGATTTGGAGAGATACTAATGAGGTTATTATAAAGATTACACAGCTCAATTTTATTCCTTAACTTTGGCGACTCATTATGCAAAACGCACAAGATAATCCATCAGCTCAAATGAGTTTCATGCAACACCTTGAAGCTTTGAGATGGCATTTGGTACGAAGTGCTGTTGCTATATTCTCATTCGCTATAATTTTATTTTTTTATAATAATTTTTTATTTGATACTGTCATATTTGGCCCTTTAAAACAAGATTTTATATCCTATCGTGCTTTATGTGCGTTTGGTTACAAAATAGGAGTTGGTGATGTTATGTGTATGACAGTTAAAACGCCCCATCTTCAAACCTTATCAGCCTCTGAACAATTTTTCACTCACATGTGGATTGCCTTATTGTCTGGAATGATTTGTGCCTTCCCTTATGTGTTATATGAGTTATGGAAATTTATTAAACCAGCACTTAAAGATTCCGAATCTCGTCCTGCTAAGTGGTTTGTTCTTACTGCTTCTATTTTGTTCTTAATAGGAATTTTTTTCGGTTATTTCTTATTATTTCCTATGTCATACAATTTTTTAATAAACTACCAATTATCGGATAGTGGTATAGTTCAAACTAATAATACCTTAGATGATTATATCTCTTTAATATCCATTATGACATTAGTATCGGGGATTATTTTTGAACTTCCAATTTTAGTTTATTTCTTAACTCGATTAGGGATACTAACTCCAACTTTTATGCGTAATTATCGTAAATATGCGGTAGTAATTATTCTTATTTTGGCAGCTGTTATTACACCTTCTCCAGATGTTACTTCACAAATGGTGGTAGCTGTTCCAATGTATTTGTTATACGAAGTAAGTATTTTTGTAAGTGCTTATGTTGTTAAAAAGAACAAACAACCTGACTAATTAGAATATTGCTCTAAAGAGTAAAAACAAACTACCAGATAAAATAATAGTTACGGGTAAGGTAAGTAACCAAGCTAACAAAATATTTAAGATAGTTTTTCTTTGTAAGTTTTTTAACCCTTTCTTTGCAACCATACTTCCCATTATACCAGAGCTTAACATGTGAGTCGTACTTACAGGAACCTTATAAGCAGTGGCAACGCCTATTCCTATTGCAGCTACAATTTCTGCCGATGCACCTTGTGCGTAACTCATGTGTTGTTTCCCTATTTTTTCACCTATTGTTTTTACAATTCGCTTCCAACCTATCATTGTGCCTAAACCTAAACAAATTGCAATCATTATAATTACCCAGTTAGGAGCAAATTCAACTAGTTTTTTTGCAGACTTAATTTCTTTTTTTAAGATAATCTCACTGTTTTTGGATAATGCAACATTGTTACTTGCAATTAATTTCTCGGCACTTTTTGTTATTTTGATAACATCTTTTCTAAGTTCAAATCGGTGTTCTAGGGGAATCTTATCAGCGTGAGTCTGCCCTTCGGTATGTTGAATAAAATGCTCTCTGTGTTTCTTAAGGCCATGCAAATTTGTCAACTCTTCCTTTCCAAATTGACTAGTATCTGTATTTGCTAAGGTTTTTTCAATCACAGATAAATTAGCAGAGACGCTATGTAGATTCACTTCATTGTCTAAAGAATAATAAGCTGGCATTATGGCTATTAAAATCATCATCACTAAACCTACTCCTTTCTGCCCATCATTTTGTCCATGAAAAAAACTTACCATACCACAAGTTCCCCATAGTAACATTCTTATCCAAATCGGAGGCTTTTTGCCAGGAACGGGTTCTTTGTAAAATAAATTATTTTTTACAAGCCTTTTAAAAATAAACATAACTACAATAGCCAAAGCAAAACCTCCAAAAGGAGAGATTAAGAGTGCCCAACCAGTTTCTTTAGCTTTAGTCCAGTTTACTGCACTACCACCAATGTTTTCGGGTAAGAAATAGAATGCTAATCCAATGCCTAATATCGAACCAATTAAGGTATGAGAACTAGAGGCTGGTAAACCAAAATACCATGTACCAACATTCCAAATAATAGCAGATAATAAGAGCGCCAATATCATGGCTATACCATGATAAACGTTACTATCTACTAACACTTCCATAGGTAATAAATTAACGATGCCCATGGCTACACCTATACCGCCTGTCATCACGCCAATAAAATTAAGAATCCCACTATAAACAACAGCTGTTGTTGGCTTCATTGAATTAGTATATATCACAGTTGCTACAGCATTGGCTGTGTCGTGAAAGCCATTTACAAATTCAAAAGTACAAGCTAATAGAATGCAAATAATTAATAAGATGATAAGTGTTGTTGTCATAGTTTTTTTTACAAATGTATTTTATAGTTGATTAGTTAATGTTATGTAAGTGTTAATGAATTGTTTTTAAATCCCTAATTCAATTTGAAGCACTGCAAAGAAATATTTATTCAAATTCTCATTTTTATTCAAATCTCTTTCTCTATTATAAAATAGATTGCCTTGTACCTTTAATTTGTGTTGGTATAAATATTTTGTAATACCTGCACCATATTGTTCGCGCTCTTTTACCTTTGAAATAAGGTCGGAATGTGGGCTTACTAGTGAATGGCGGACAGCAACTTCAAGGTTGTTTTTAAAACAATAACTTAATTGCGAATTGATGCCATCACCTGTGGTAATATATCTATTTACACCGTCGCTACCCGTAATAATTGGTGAGCCTTCAGTGTCACGCCTTATATATTCGCTACTTAAAGCTATACCTTTATATTTGAAAACTAAATCTGCAAAGTAGGCATGGTAACTTCGACTTGCATACAAGTCACTTCCAAGTTGTCCGCCAGTTCTAACCGCTAAGTCGTTAAAATGATAACCACCTGCGATTGAAATCTTAGGTTTAGGTTCTCGAACCACATCTCCTTCAAAATAATCTCCTCCATTGGTAAACATGCCAAGAGGTAATAATTCAATTCGCCCAGTATAAGCTAAGCCACAATTGCTTTTTATTGAATTACGCCCTTCCCCGCTAGTAGCCGCTAATTTTGTAATTATAGTAAATGTGGTTCCTAAGGTTGAATTGTAATTTACAAAAAATCCAAAATCACGATCTGTTGTATATATTGAGTTGACTATTGAGCGGTCGTAGAATTGTTGTGCCCCCGATGAGATAATCCGCTGCCTGTTTCCAGGTAACTTGCCTTGTCCTAATGCAAATTGTAGGTTTTTTATTGGCTTATAATAAATCATAGCATCTCGAACAATATTTGGACTTGTGTTTTGAGTAGAAGTTTCGTTCATGTTCCAATCCATATCTCCTCTGGAGAAAGATAATTGTAAATAATAATTCCATTGTGTGTTAACGAGATGTCCTGCAAAACTTAAACGGCATCTTCTTACACGTGCTTCCCATCCACCAGTTTCTATGTGTATATCATCGGGAGTATTCATTAAAAAGCGGTTTTGCATTCTAAATCGTATATTTATTGAGTAGGAACTATCTGGTGTTGAAAAGCCTAAACCAGTTTTAAAATTAAATTTAGGGGCTTTCTTGGTGTTTGTTATTTTTAACTCGTTGACTTCATTACTAAGTTTAGTAATATAGGCTAATAAAGTGTCATTAGCTGTTGAAGTTCTATCTTGAGAAAATGTTGTGTATGCAAAAAAAATATAGCTAATAAGTAAAGTAAATTTTAATTTCATGTCAAGTAAAGATTAACTTACACAAAATAATTTGACAGATGTTGTTTTAACATCAATCTAATGTTACGAAATTGTTAAGATTAAGCCTGACTCCCGAAATTAAATTACTTAACGGTAGATGTGATACTTAGTTCTTTTAGTTGTTCATCGCTAATGGCACTTGGTGCATCAATCATCATATCTCTACCAGAGTTGTTTTTAGGGAATGCTATAAAATCCCTAATGGAATCGCTACCACCAAATAATGAACATAAGCGATCGAATCCAAAGGCAAGCCCACCGTGTGGAGGTGCACCATATTCAAAAGCATTCATTAAAAATCCGAATTGTTCTTGAGCTTCTTCTTTAGTGAACCCTAATAAATCAAACATCTGAGCTTGTAATTCACGGTTATAAATACGAATACTACCACCACCAATTTCTACACCATTTATAACCATGTCGTACGCATTGGCTCTTACTTCGCCTGGATTTGATTTTAGTTTTCCAATATCTTCTGGTTTAGGTGAAGTAAACGGATGATGTTTAGCTACCCATCTACCACGATACGATTCTAATAAGTTTGTATCGTTTTCATTCCATTCAAGCAAAGGAAAATCAACAACCCATAAACACGAGTACTTGTTTTTGTCTCTTAAACCAAGTCTTGAGCCCATTTCTAAACGTAGTTCGCTCAAAGCTTTTTGAGTTTTTTCTTTTTCTCCTGCTAAGATTAAAATTAAATCTCCTGCTTCTGCATTAAAAGCAGTTGCCCATTTTTTTAATTCCTCTTCATTATAAAATTTATCTACACTTGATTTTATGGTTCCGTCAGCATTATATCGGGCATAAACTAGTCCAGTAGCGCCTATTTGAGGTCGTTTTACAAATTCAGTGAGTTCATCTATCTGTTTTCGGGTATAATCAGCAGCGCCTTTAGCGCAAATACCAACCACAAATGTGGCATTATCGAATACCGGGAAACCTTTTCCTTTTACAAGATCGTTTAATTCTACAAACTTCATTTCAAACCTTGTGTCAGGCTTATCGTTGCCATAATATTTCATAGCATCGGCATAAGTCATGTGTGGTAAATGAGGTATATCAATGCCTTTTACTTTTTTAAATAGATGTTTTATTAGGCCTTCAAAAGTATCTAAGATGTCTTGTTGCTCCACAAAACTCATTTCGCAATCTATTTGTGTAAATTCAGGTTGTCTATCTGCACGCAAATCTTCATCCCTAAAGCATTTTACAATTTGGTAATATCTATCAAACCCTGCAACCATTAATAGTTGCTTAAAGGTTTGAGGGCTTTGCGGTAGAGCATAAAATTCACCTTGGTTCATCCGGCTAGGTACAACAAAGTCTCTTGCACCCTCGGGTGTTGATTTAATAAGAACAGGAGTTTCAACTTCAAGAAAATTTTTTGAGTCTAAATAATTACGTGTTTCAATAGCTAAGCGATGACGTAACTCTAAATTCTTACGAACGGTATTCCTTCTTAAATCTAAATAACGATACTTCATTCTCAATTCATCGCCTCCGTCTGTATCATCTTCTATGGTAAACGGAGGAGTAACTGCATCATTTAAAACTTTCAGTTGAGTTACTTTAATTTCTATTTCGCCCGTTGGATTGTTTTTGTTTTTGCTTTCACGTTCAATAACTGTTCCGGTAACTTGCAAAACAAATTCTCGAGATAGTTGGCGAGCCTTTGCACAAAGCGCCTTATCCCAGTCTTCATTAAAGACTAATTGTGTAATGCCGTATCTGTCGCGCAAATCAATAAACGTCATTCCTCCTAAGTCGCGCGACTTTTGAACCCAACCAGATAAAGTAATTTCTTTATTAATATCTGATAATCTTAACTCTCCGCAAGTGTGTGTACGTAGCATAGCTTCAATAAATTAGGCAACTAAATTACTTAACTTATTGGCAATTAAAAAATTTACAATTAGTAAATTTTATTTAGAAGAGTAAAGTTCTTCGGCTTTATCCCAATTAACAACATTCCACCAATTGGTAATGTAATCGCCACGTTTGTTTTGGTATTTAAGGTAATAAGCATGTTCCCATACATCTATACCAAGTATAATTTTTCCTTGTTGTTCAGAAACTTTCATGGCAGGATTATCTTGGTTGGGAGTAGAGGTTATAATAAGTTTGCCATTTTGTTCAATCAACCAACACCAGCCGCTTCCAAATTGTTTGGTAGCTTTTTCGGTAAATTGTTTTTTCAACTCATCAAATGAGTTGAAATCTTTCTTCATGGCATCTGCTAGTCTTCCTACTGGCATATTTGGTTTTGCTTCTTTATTTGGTTTTAATAATGACCAAAATAAAGTATGGTTTACATGTCCACCTAAATTATTTCTTATAGCTAAGGGGGCTGAAGCATCAATGTTTTGGCAGTTTTGAATATCTGATATTTTGAAATCTATAACAGATGAGTTTTCAATGGCTTTATTTAGGTTATTTACATAACCTTGATGATGTTTTGAGTAATGAATTTCCATAGTTTCCTTATCAATAAATGGCTCTAAAGCATCATAAGCATAAGGCAAAGGCGCAAGTTTAAAATGGGCGTCTGTTTCTGTGGCAGTTGCTATTTCATTAAGAGCTTGTAACTGAGTTTCGCCTACTAATTTTGTGGCAATAGCTGAAACTCCAAGTACACCTAACTTTTTAAAAAAATCCCTTCTATTTTCCATAACTTCTTAAAATTGAATAAGTATTTGATTTTTTTCTACAGCTACTCCTTTATTAATAGCTATTTTTTTGATTGTACCATCGGTAGGCGATTTTAAAATATTCTCCATCTTCATAGCTTCTAATACAATAAGCGCATCACCTTTTTTTACTTCTTGCCCTTCTGCTACTAGGATGTTCAGTACCATACCAGGCATTGGTGCTTTAATATCGTTTACTTTTTTAGATGCAAGATTATCTAACCCTAAGTTGTGAAGTAGCTCGTCGTATTTATCTTTTATATCGAGTGTGTAGGGTGAGTTATTTATTTTAACAAAAAGTTTTTTATCTTCTGCCATATATTTTACAACCTCAAGATTATAAGATACATTATCTTTTAGTAAATGATAAACACCTTCTCTGATTCTAATAATATCAGCTTTGAATTCGGTATTATTTAAGGTTCCAGTTAAATGGGTAGATGTTGAAGATATATCTGTTTTAAACTCTTTATCTCCGTTTATTTTTATTGTGTACATACAGCAAATTTAACTTATATTCATATAAATAAAAATGCCCTAATTGAAAAATTAGGGCATTTTAACGTTCAATCATAGAGAAATTATTTTTTTATAAATTCCCCCATTTTATTATCGTAGTTTAAGAAATATCCGCCTTTAGCTAAGTTAGAAGCATCTACCTTAGAACCGAATCCTCTTTTTACAACATTTCCATACTGATCATAAATTTCATACATTGTTTCAACTGGTTTATCACCTGTAACGAAATTAATTTCTTTAGATACTTTTACTGGAGCGAAAGTAATATCTGGTACACCCGATGTGAATTCAACTGGTTTAGATAAACGAGGCTGGCCACTATAATCAGTTTGACGAACTCTTAATTGGTTTTTTCCAGAATGAGGCTCAACTTTGTAAGTGTAATTATTAGTTTTTGGAGTACCATCACCATCTACTTCACCTACTTTTACCCATTTATTCCAGCGGAACTGTTCTACTGCATAAGCTAATTTTCCAGTTTCAGATTTAGTTGACCATTTTAAAGTACCATCTTTATCAACCGTCATTGATATAACTTCAAAAGTACTCTTAGGTTTTAGAACTTCAGGGTTTAGAACTTTAGGTTTGCAATCTTCTTTGTGCTTAATTTTAATTTCAACTTTATCTCCAATAGCTAATTTATGAGGTTTAAAATCAACTTCAAAAGCACTTGAGTTTGTTTCATCAGTAGTAATGTTGCCATTAACTAAAACTTCTGTTACACAAAAACCAACACCTCCGCTACCAAACGGATTTTGTACATATAAATTTTTACCTTGGTAATTTCCCTCCAAAATAATAACACCTCCTTGAGCTATACCATTATTGGCAGAGAACAATAAAGGAAGAAAAAGTATAGAATAAATTTTTTTCATAAATAGTAGTTTTAAGCACGTCTGCAAAAAAGTTATGCAATATTAATACGATAATTGAGAAAAACAAAATAAAATTTAATTTTTTTGTCCTAAAAATGAAAATTGTCTGTAATTTTTTCAAAATTGTCGATAATATCGTATATTTAAGCAGTTTTTCATTTGTTTATGCTACGATTTATTTTAGTTATTTTATTACCAATAATAATACTCATTAGTACTTCATGTACTAGTGAAGGAAACTCTACATCAGCGGGAAATTCGGGTAGTTCAGGAGGAACATTTGTAATGGCTGAGAATAATCAGATTGTGACACTTTTTCCACTTTCGGTTACTTCACAAGCCGAAGCTATTGTGGTGTCTCAATTTCATGAGCCTTTGGTGCGTTTGGACTCTAAAACTTTAGAAGTTATTCCAGGATTAGTTGAAAAATGGGAAAAACAACCTAATAGTAATGTGATGATTTTTCACTTACGAAAGGGGGTACATTTTCAAGATGACAAATGCTATCCAAATGGTAAAGGCCCTGAAATTACTGCCAAAGACGTGTTATTTACTTTTAACACTTTGGCAACTAAATCAGAATTTAATTATCAGTTCAATACATTCTTACAAGGAAGAATACAAGGAGTAGATGATTACTATAATCAAAAGGCAACAACTATAGTAGGATTTAAAATTATAGATGATTATACATTTTCAATTGAATTAACTTGTCCAGCTTTTGCATTTTTAAAGGTATTGAGTGGGCCTGCATTTTCAGTAATAAATGAAGTTGCTTTTAAGAACTATGGTAAAAACCTTAAAACGGGAGCAGGGCCATTTATGTATTCTTCATTATCTGGAATAGATAAAATTGTATTAGTAAAAAATCCAAATTATTATTTAAAAGATAGTGCAGGAAATTCTTTACCATACTTGGATACTCTTATAATGCTTACTAATACATCTATAGAAGATGGTTTAAACAAGTTTGAGAAAGGACAAATTGATTTAATAAATACATTACCATCACTTCGTGTGAAAGAAATAATAGAGAAAAATATTAGCGAGTTTAAAGGCACACCGCCCAAAGCTATTATACAACATGAGCCTGAAATGATAAGTCAATATTATGTGTTTAATATTACTCAAAAACCATTTGATGATGTAAAAGTACGACAAGCCATTAATTATGCGGTAGATAGAGCAAAAATTGTTGATAATGTATTGCGAGGTCAGGCTATTGCACCTGCTTTTCATGGCATTACTCCAGGTACTTTTATAGGGTATAATATAAACCAAATTAATGGGTATAATCTAGATATTGAAAAAGCTAAAAAACTTTTAGCGGAAGCTGGGTATCCTAATGGTCAGGGTTTTCCTGAAATGAGAGTATTGGTTAATTCAGGTAATTCAAGAAATAGTTCGGTGGCAGTGGAAATTCAAAAACAATTAAAAATGAATTTAAATATCAATGTAAATTTTGAGTCGTTACCAAATTCTCAGAAATATGATTTACAAATGCATGGAAAAGGCGATGTGTTTAGAGATGCATGGGTAGCCGATTATCCTAGTCCAGAATCTTTCTTAAGTTTATTTAGCAGTAATGGAGTGCCAATAGATAATAACGAGCCTAGTTTTCCAAACACCTCAAGGTATAAAAACGCAGAGTTTGATAATTACTTTAATACAGCTAAAAACTTTGATAATAAAGACAGCAGTTATACTTATTTTATGAAAGCAGAACAATTATTAATGAAAGATGCTGTAATTATTCCATTGTGGTATGAAGGTTCATATCGTTTGTTATCAGGAAAAATTATTAATTTAAATTTAAATGCCATGCGTTATTATGATTTTACAAAAACATATAAATCAAAATAGGCAATTTGTAATTTAATTTTTGGTTTTTAGTAAATGGCAGATTACTATACTATATTAGGCGTACCAAAAACTGCCAGCGATGATGAAATAAAAAAGGCTTTTAGAAAGTTAGCAAAGATTTATCATCCTGATAAAAATCCCACAAACCCAAATGCAAAACAGTTTTTTCAAACGATTTTGAAAGCATATCATGTCTTAAGCAACTCAAATTCCAGAAGAAGATACGATTTATCACATTCACAACCTAACACAACTCATCAGCAAAAGCAACAATATCATCGTAGGCGAACTGGAAAAGATAAGGAGGTTACAGAACAAGAGTTTAAAAGGCGGGAATATTATCGAAATCATTATCAAGCAAAACAAAAAACGGCACCTCTACCACATACCCAAAGGTATAGCGATTATAAATATGTTTTATTTGCAACGCCTATAGCAGTAGGGTTGCTTATGTTAATAGTGTCAGTTTTAAACCCAACACCGCAGCCTCCTGTTATAAAGCAAGGGCCAAAGGTTGTAATTACAAGGCTTAGTTTAGATTCAATAGATACAACACAAACGAAATAACTCATGTTAAAATCAATTGTTTTTAGAAGTGGTAAGGTTCAGTTTTCAGATACGGGTAAGGGTAGAGTAGTGGTGCTTTTACATGGTTTCTTAGGTTCTAGTCAAATTTGGCAAAATGTTATAGATGATTTATCTAAGTTGTATCGAGTTATTGCAATTGATTTGCCAGGGCATGGAGGAACAGATTGTTTTGGATATGTGCACACCTCAGAGCTTAATGCTAAATGTGTGAAAGCGGTAATGGATAGTTTGAGACTAAAAAAATACGTTCTTGTTGGTCATAGCATGGGAGGTTATGCAGCTTTGGCATTTGCAGAACTTTATCCAGATAATTTACGTGGATTGTGTTTATATCATTCAACTGCTTTTGCAGATAGTGAGGAGAAAAAACGAGATAGAACACGTTCAATAAAAGTTGTAAAAGCCAATCATCAAATTTTTACCTCAGAAGTTATTAAGAATTTATTTGCCACTAAGAATATTAAATATTTGAAACATGAAATTGCCTTTGCACAAAAAATTGCATCTAAAATCTCTAAACAATCTATAATTGCGGCATTAGAAGGCATGAAAGACAGGCCAAATAGAGATATCATCTTGGGTATGGCGCATTATCCAATTATGATGGTTATTGGTGAGTTAGACAATGTTTTGCCTGTATCACAATTATTGGAACAAGCAGAACTAATTAAACACAAGCACGTACTTTATTTGGAACATGATGGTCATATGGGTTTTTTAGAAAATCCAAAACAAAGTAGTAAAGCACTTAGAAAGTTCTTAAGACAATGTTATAGATCTTAATGATATGAGGGTAAGCAAAGTTCAATATCTTTTCCTGATTTTGAGTGTTTTTATTAGTATTCAATCTTTTGCCACTAATCCAGTATTTTCAAATATCAAAACATCAAATGAACAGTTTAAATTCGGTAATTTTCAGCAAGGATTAGCATCAGCACTTAAAGCGCTTGAACTAGCAGAGAAATCAAATATTCCAAAAGACTTAATGCATGCTAATTTACAAGTAGGTGTAGCGCATTATTATATCAACCAAGCCGATAAACCTACTATTTTAAAATATTTTTATAAGTCACTTGTGTTGGCTGAGTATTTACAAGCCGATTCTTTACTACCAATTTTGTATCATAATATAGGCTCGATGTATGTAGAACACAGCCAAGTCGATTCGGCTGAAAAATACATGGAGAAATCGTTACAAATATTTTTACAGAATAAAAAATACTCACAAGCATCAAGAGCAAATGCAGTCATAGCTGAGATGTATTTAAATAATCCCAAAGTAGTACATCGTTCAGTTGTGTTTATTAAAAACGCCGTGCAATACGCTTTATTATCAAACGACTCAGCTGCTATTGCGTTTGCTCTTGTAAAACAAGGCTTGTATAACTATGTCACCAAAAATTACAAAGAAGCGATTAAACATTTTGATAGAGTAGAGAAAATATATTCATTCTTAAAAAATAAACAGGGCTTGTTATACGTAACTCGATTAACAGCAATGTCGTATGCCGAACAGTATCATCCTATTATTAATAAGGTTTATGATAAATATTATGATTTAAGAGATTCAATTTTTAAAGAAGAAACAGCCAGCCAAATAGCTGAATATCAAACCAAATATGCCACTGAGAAGAAAGAACGTGAAAATAAAATATTGCAACAAGAAAATAAAATTAAACATCAGCAATTAAACACACGAAACAAAACCATATTTACTTTAGTGCTCTTAATTTTATTAATTGTAGCCTTTGTGTTGTGGAGATTGAATGTTATTAATTTAAAAAAGAAAAAACAAGAAATAGAAGCTCTTAAGAAAATTGAAGATGAAAGAAATAGAATATCTAGAGACTTACATGATAATGTAGGCTCAATGGTAAGCTTTGTCAACACCAAAATAGATTGGATTATTAAGAATAAGTCTATTGATAATGAATTATTAGGCGATTTATCACTAGTAAAAGATAATGCCAAGGAAATATTAGAAGGATTAAGAGATTCCATTTGGACATTGAGTTCTGTTTCAATTACCAATTTTGAACTCGTTGATAAATTAAAACCATATATTAAAAGTCATTTATTAATTCCATATACCATACAAGATGAATTGATAGATGAAATTGTGATGAATAATGAAGTTGTATTGGCATTGTATCGTTCGTGTCAAGAAATAATTAATAATATGAATAAACATAGTGGTGCTGATAAAGTGGAGATTCGATTTTTCAACATGAAAGATATGAAGTTAGGGATAGAGTTTTATGATAATGGTGTGGGAATACAAGCTAATGATTGCTTAAAAGAAAACCATTATGGCATTAGAAATTTAAAAGCGAGACTCCATGAAATACAAGCAAAATTTGAGATTCTTCCCGTAGAAAAAGGTACATTAATTAGAATTTTAATATAGTGCAAATGAACTATTTTAATAATAAAATAGATAATTGAACTTTACAGTATGATTAAAGTAGCTATAGTTGATGATAAATTTATTAATCGGAGTGATCGCAAACTTGAATTAGAACATTCGGGTGTTATAAAAGTAGTGTTTACTGCGCAAAATGGACTAGAGTTTCTGGAGAGGATGAAGGAACTAAATAGGAATGACTTACCAGAAATAGTTTTGATGGATATTGATATGCCAGAGAAAAATGGTATTGAAACTGTTAGAGAAGCTAAAGTGATTTATCCTGAAATTGAATTTTTGATGCTTACGGTTTTTGATGAATATGATAAAATATTTGAAGCCATTAAAGCTGGTTCATCTGGTTATTTATTAAAAGATGAAAGCTCAGATACGATTATCAATTATATTGAGCAGGTTAAACAGTTTCAAACGGTTCCTATGAGTCCAAGTGTTGCTCGTAAAGCTTTAAAATTATTATCGTTAGAATATACTACCAATCAAAACAAACAAACCACCGAGCATAATTTAACACCAAGAGAGATTGAAGTTTTAAAAGGTTTAGTAAATAGTTTAGATTATAAAGAGATTGCCGAACAATTAATGGTAAGTCCTAATACGGTGAGAAATCAAATTACAAGCATTTATAAGAAACTTCATGTATCAAGTAAACTAGATGCTGTAAAAATTGCCCTAAAAAAAAATATTATTTAAAATTAGTGCATTTGCACTATTTGAATTGCTAGACTAAAGTCAGACCTTTACATAAAACATTAATTTTATGAAAAAACATCTACTTTTTGCAATATTTGCACTTACCTGTGCATCAATTTTTGCTCAACCAACAACCCACAGTGTAATGCCTGCTATAGGTACTGTGTATAGTTTAAACTCAGTTAGCGGTGCCATTGTGCATGCAGCGGGAGGAAATGGGCAGACTTGGAATTTTAACCCTTTGGCAAATTCGGTTACACTAACTTACTCAATCATCCCATTATCAGCTACCTCAGCGACTGATCAAGCCACTTTTCCGGCAGCCAATTATTTCCGTTTAAAATCAGTAGGAAGTATGACTGTTGGCTTAGATTTTCTTCACATTCAATCTGATCGCTTGATTGAACTTGGGGAAAAAGGATCGGGAGGAAACTACAACATGAAACCTGTGCCATATACAACATACACTTTTGCGATGAATGTTGGAAGCACACACGTATCAACCTATACAACACCAGTAGGCACAACCACGCGAACAGTTAAATGTGATGGAACCGGAACACTTACAACTCCCTTTGGTACTTTTAACAATGCTTTACGATTAAAAACATATAATATTGGTGATCTAGACACACTCTTTTCGTATTACGATACGCAACCGACCATGAGATTGCAATTACACTACGTTCGTAAAGGAGATAATTCCATTACCAACAAATTTGTATACGATTACAACTATTCTCCAACATTAGTGAATGAGATGATTCAAGGTGATCACACATTATCTGTTTTTCCTAACCCAACAAGCGGAGTATTTAACATTCAAGGAATTGAAGTAAATTCGCATGATCGCATCTTTGTGTATAATTCCCTCATGCAAAAGTGTTATGAATTGGAATTAACAACAACGCAAATATCGCTTGAAGATCTTCCACCCGGAATTTACTTTATTGAGCTCAGGTCTAAAAATGGAATCAAAACACAAAAAGTTTTAAAGCAATAGTTTTAAAGGATTTTTGTATAAAATAGGTACTTCACAAATTTATACAACAGATAAAATAGATGTGCTTAAAATGGTCATACAAACATCTGATTTAAATTAGTGCATTTGCACTATTTTAAGTCTTATTCATAAATCTGATTTTTGCTAAAACTAATTAATATTATTATGAGAAAAATTATTTTAACTATCGCGAGTACGATGTTATTATCAATGCAAGTATTTGCGCAAGACGCACAGCAAGCTTTAATAGAAGCGGTTCAGGCTAAAAACTTTGATGCTGTAAAAAAAGTTGTAGAACAATTAGGGGCAGATGTAAATAAGCCCTATAAAAACCCAGCCATGGGAAAACCATACGCATTGCATGTAGCATGTATGGTAGCTAGCCCATCAATCGAAATTGTACAATATTTATTAGATAAAGGAGCTAAATTGGATGTTGAGAATAGGTTCGGACTTTCTCCATTAGGCTGTTTAGTTTCTAGCTATGATTCTACAAATCGTCTATCTATTTTTAAGTTATTAGTAGAAAAAGGAGCAGACATTAACCATGTCAGTAATGGTGGAGGCTCTGTATTGGGTTATGCATGTGAACGTGGTTTAATTGAAATTGTGAAATTATTGGTAAATAATGTAAAAGATGTTGATGCAAGAAAGAATGGAATGTCAAATACACCCTTAATGTATGCAGCTACGAGTCAAAGTGATAATAAAAATCAAATTGTAGATTTATTATTAGCAGCAGGAGCTGATCCTAAAGAAGAAAGAAAAGTTGTACAGGGAGCTACGGGTACTTTTGTAAATAAAACAGCAGCTGATATGGCACAAGAAAAAGGATACTCAGATTTAGCAAGTAAATTACGAGGTGCCAGAAAGATTAAAGTTAAACGTTAATTAATTTGTAATTTGAGTTATGAAAAAAAAGTCGATAATAATATTTTTATTTGCTACATCAGTTCAACTTCAAGCACAATGTTTAATTGAGAAAGTAAAGAAACTTGATTTTTTTATTGCAAATAGAAATTGGGAGTTTACTGCAGTTCATCGAGATGGGGTGCATGAATTAAATACCAAAATGGGTGTAGACACACTTTCCTTAGTGTCATGGTGTAAAAATGATACCATGTATATGACAAGAAAGCCTTTTTTAGTGGATGAAAAAAATAATAATTGGTGGATTTATGGTGTACAAAAAATTCCAATGAAACTGGAGATTGGTCAATCCATAGATCCTCACTCAGACTTTTCAATCATGTCAGATGTTACCAAAGAAGGAAGAAGTGATGTTAAAACAATGAAATCGGATTGGGATGGAGGAAATACCATTACTACTACAATTCGTACTTTTAATGTAGCCACTAAATCTACAGTGAACATGAATTCCGAAATGATTTCAGGAATGAATTCAAAGGTTATAGCTTATGAAGATATAACCATAGGTGATAAAATATATAAAGCCTATAAAATTGATTATGAGATTTGGATTAAGCAAGGTTACAAAATAAAATTCGAGTACGATTCAAAAGGCATGAACTCTTCCGATGCCAAACAAGTAGCTGAACAAAACAAGAGGATTAATGATAAACTTGAGAAAAATATTAATAAAAACTTAAAAGGTTATACTAATAGTAAAGGATACATTGTAATGCCACGAACAGATTGGTTTGTTCCTGGGCTTGGTTGGGTTAGAGCACATACATTTGACTCTCAGAGAATATTTGAGAAAGATAAAGCTTATGTGTCAAATATAATTTGTAACTAAATTAATATAAACATCAAAAATCAAAACAATGAAAAAATCAACAATTTTAAGTCTTGCAATTGCATTTTGTCTCACTAGTGTATCTGTCATTTCATGTAAAAAGAAAGACAACACAGAACCTGAACAGGAAACACCAAATACTCCAGGTGGAGGAGGTGGTGGTGGAACCTCAACTCCTACTGTAAATTTTATTAGTATAGTTGGAGGTTCTACTTATCATTTAGATTCAATTCAAGTTGGTGGATATACAGGAGCTACACAAACATATCGACAAAGAGGATTAGATACAGCAGATTTGAATACTGGATTAATTGTGGATATGTATGGTTCATTATCAGCAACTACTGGAACATATAACATTTCAAATATTGGATACAATAGTGGACAGGCTTACTTAGCTATTACTATATCAAATGGAAGCGGTGGTGTTACTTCTGTTGTTGGAACATCTGGGACATTAACCGCATCTATTGTTGATGGAAAATTTAATACATCTTTTACTAATGCTGTGTTTCAATCGAGTGGTGGTTGGCCTATTACTACCTATACGGTGAGTGGTTCATTAAGAAACCCATAACTTTTATTTATTTTTTCCGTTTTATTACTAGATGTGGTTTTTAACCGCCCACTCTTTAGCAAAGTAGCTTAATATTATTGAAGCACCGGCACGTTTCATACTTAATAAAATTTCATCACGCACGCGTTCACCATCTATCCAACCTTTTTGTGCGGCTGCTTTTATCATGGAGTATTCGCCACTTACATTATAAGCCGCAATTGGTAAATCAAAATGTGTGTTCAAATCTTTAATAACATCTAAGTAACTAAGAGCTGGTTTTACCATTAAAAAATCAGCACCTTCTTCGGTGTCAAGTTGGGCTTCAATTAAGGCTTCTTTGCTATTGGCCGGATTCATTTGATACGTTTTTTTATCGCCAAATTTTGGGGCGCTATCAAGCGCATCTCTGAATGGGTTATAAAAAGCGCTTGCATATTTTGCAGTATAACTCATTATGGATACATCTTCATGTCCTGCATCATCTAAAGCTTCTCTAATATATCCAACACGACCATCCATCATATCACTAGGACCAATAATATCAATACCGCAATCAGCTTGTGCCACCGCCATCTTAGCTAATATTTCTAATGTTTTATCATTTAAAATTTTACCTTTTTCAACATAACCATCGTGCCCATCACTACTGTATGGATCCATCGCTACATCTGTCATAATACATGCTTCAGGAAATTTCTTTTTTATTAATGTTAGTGTTTTAAGGTACACACCATTTTTATTTAAACTTTCAGAAGCGATTTTGTCTTTTAATTTCTCGTTAATACTTGGAAACACATCAAAAGCTTTAATGCCTACTTTCATACAGCTTTCTATTTCTTTAAGTAGTAAGTCTGGGCTAAAGCGATAAATACCTGGCATAGATTTTACTTCTATTTTTTTGTTTTTACCATCAATTAGAAATAATGGATAAATAAAATCATGAACAGATAGATGGTTTTCTTGAACCATGTTTCGAATAACAGCAGATTTGCGATTTCTTCGAGGGCGATGTGTAATCATAGTGTCTTAATTATGAGTGAGACAATGTATTCATTTTTAATTCTTGTTTAATACCAAGATACATAATATATATAGCAATGGCAATAATTAGATGACTCAAATCCATGTGATTGAACCATACTGAAATTGCCAATTTCAAAACATGGCATACTATAGCAAGCACTGCTACACCAATACCAAGTAACATGTGTTTACTTAATTCAGATTTTGAATGTTGATAATTAACATATTCTAAAATACTAACTGTAACTATAAGTCCTATAGCAGAGTGTATCTCTACCACCACAAATGAATTGAAATAGAAGAGTAGAATAAATGCTAATATTACTTCAATGCTATTTAGTATAATCAATAAGTTTACAGTATTTGGTTTAAATAACGACTTAGTGTGTGAAATAGCGGCAAACTGTGCAAAAATAACACTTGCAATGCCCGTAACCCAACCAAAAATCTTAGCATTAAAACTAAAAGCGTATAAAAATGCGTGGCCAATAACGGCTGAAACCAAAGTGGATAAACCTGTAACTAACAAAAACCAGCGGTATAAATTCACACTTTTGCTAGATGTTGAAGTAGAAGTCTTAAAGAATGCAAACACACAAACACACACTACTATTAAATCTGTTAAAACCGTGATAGGTTCGTCTATTCTTATATTACTTAAATAAATGGTTGGATTTTGATAGGGTATCATTTTAAAATCTATAAAACATTTAATACCGCTCTAAATAATCCAAGGTCATCAAATGAATAAGGTTTTTGAATCTGTTCGGCTTTTATTTTTCCTTTTACAATTAGTGTTTTTTCGGTGCTTTCGCCCATAGCAATAATTTTATGATGTGATAAAATCTTGTTCTTTTCTAAATAAGATTCTACATTACTTGGACTAGTAAATACTAAGATGTCAGTATTTTCGGCAACGTTATGTGCTATTTTAAGTGTGGCATAAATAGGTAAGTCCACCAATTTATCTTGTTTTGCAAATTGCCATTGTATGGTACGCATACTTTCTCTTGCAATCGGAAACACCACTTTGCCAGAGCCAACACGTGCTGCAAATTGTTTTCCAACTAATTTTGTATCTGTACTGGTTCCAATAAAATCAGCTCTTTTTCCGTATTGACGCAAGGCTTGAGAGGTGCCTGTGCCCATACACCCAATTTTAGTAGTTCCAATATCAGGGTTTTGCATAAAGAAAAACTCAACCGCATGTTTGCTACTAAAAAACAACCAATCGCTTTTTGGTAATTCTTTAATCGTCAGTTTCTTCATTTCAATAAGGCTTTTATTTTCTACATTAAACCCTAAATTTTTTAACCACAAATTAAGATTTCCGCTTTCGGTCTCATCTCTTGATATAAATACATTTTTAGAAGAAATACGATGGATATGTTCAACAATTTTCTCAGGTAAATCTTCTGTATTGGTAGTTTCATAATACAATTGCTTAGGTTGCGTATTCCAAGCTTCTGCTACTGATACATGAACTTTAAAAACTTTTCGATCGTGTTCGTTTAATTCCACATCACAATAAGCACCCAGAGGTAATTGGCAACCACCATCTAATAAATTTAAAATACGCCTTTCAATATTAATGTTGATCATCACGTCATAATCGCAAATAGTATCAAATACATCGCTGAGTTTGTAATCATCTTCTCTAATTTGCCAAGCTAACACACCTTGTGCAGGTGCAGGAATAAATTCAGTTGGGTCGAGTTGTGTTACTGTAAATTCTGATAAGTCAATTTCTAATCTTTCAAGTCCTGCTGCAGCTAAGATAATGGCATCAAATTGCCCTTCTCGTAATTTATTTATTCGTGTAGGAACATTGCCCCGTAAGTCTGCTATTTCAACATCCGGACGAAAAGCAAGTAATTGCGATTTTCGACGCGCAGATGAAGTACCGACTTTTGCATTTTTCTTTAAGCCGAATTTTTGTGTAGTGTCCTCGCATTCATCTCGCATTATTAACCAATCAGCTGGGTTTTCTCTATTGGATACACCTGCAACTATTAAACCATCTGGATTTTCGGTAGGTAAATCTTTATGCGAATGCACAGCTACATCTATTGTTTTACTGAGTAGGGCTTCTTCTAGTTCTTTAGTAAAAAATCCTTTACCTTCTAATTTATCAAAACTGGTATTCCATTCTTGTGTCCTGTCGCCTTTAGTTTCAATAATTTTAATTTGAACTTCGTGTCCTTTTTCTTCGAGCAGTGCTTTAGTATAATTTGCTTGCCATAGTGCTAGTTCACTGCCTCTTGTACCAATGGTAATCATACGTTGTGTTTAAAATTAGAGGCTACAAGATAGTGAATTTTAACTTATTGTAGATAAATATTCGTATTAAACCGTAACTTTATAAAATATTTGACCATGTACTTTAAAACAATGAAAAATAATTCAGATATACGTCAGCAGTTTCCAATTCTACAACGAACTATTAATGGAAAACCTTTGATTTATTTTGATAATGGTGCAACTACCCAAAAACCGAAGCAAGTTATAGATTGTATTGTAAAATATTACAGCGAACAAAATGCTAATATTCATCGTGGTGTACACACCTTAAGTCGCGAGGCTACTATTTTATTTGAAGAAGCACGAAAAGAAGTAGCAACCTTTATTGGTGCTGATGACTCATCTATTGCATTTACACAAGGCACAACAGACAGTATTAATATAGTGGCAAACGCCCTGAATCATCTTAACTTACCAAAAGGTGCTGAGGTGGTGGTTACAGAAATGGAACATCATTCTAATATTTTACCATGGCAATTGTGGTGTGAAAGAAGTAAAGCTCAGTTAAAAGTTATTCCAATTGATAAAGACGGCCGCTTAGTTATTGAGAATTTAGAAACCATAGTGAATGAAAAAACTGCTTTAGTTGCTCTTACCCAAGTTTCAAATACGCTTGGTATTATAAATCCAGTAAAACAAATTATTAAAAACATAAAGTCCATTAGCCCTAAGACATTAGTGTTAGTAGATGGAGCACAATCTACCCCACATTTACAAATTAATGTAAAAGATATGGATTGTGACTTTTTTGTATTTAGTGGTCATAAAATGTATGCGCCTACTGGTGTTGGCGTTTTATATATTAAGCAGCCCCTAGGCGAAACATTACCTATTTTCCGAACAGGAGGTGGAGTCATTAAAACAGTAACGTTTAGTCAAACAGAATATCTAGATACAATTCAACGGTTTGAACCAGGTACACCTAATATTGAAGGGGTACTTGGTTTAGCAGAAGCTATTAGATTTATCAATGCAGTAGGCATCCAGAATATTTCCGCACATGAACATCAATTATTAGAACTAGCTTCAAAAAGATTAAATGATTTACCCGAAATAGAAATTTATGGTAATATTGATGTAAAGGAGAAAGCAGGAGTTATCTCATTTAATGTAAAAAATGCTCATCCGTTTGACGTAGGCACCTTACTTGATAAATATGGAGTGGCTGTTCGTACTGGTCATCATTGTACACAACCTTTAATGCACTGTTTAAATATACCTGGAACCATTCGAGCATCGTTTGCTATATATAATACAGTTGATGAGGTTGAGCAATTTATTGAATCGCTTAAAAAATCTATTCGTTTATTGAGTTAATATTTTTTTCTGTAAATAATGAAAACATATATTTTTATTTTATTTGCTTTTATTTTATTTTCCTGTGGTGTAAAAGATGATTACACTAAAAAAGACTCGCCCACATCTGGGAAGGTAACTTTATATTTTGAAGAAGGAATTACGCCACATATTCAAAATCAAATTTTTACTTTTAAATCTATCTATCCACATGCTGATATTACTTTACGCCCGAGTAATGAAAATGAAGCAGTGCAAGCTTTATATAATGATTGCACCAAGGTAATTGCAATTACACGCCAACTTACACAAAAAGAATTAGAACAATTTAAAGCCAAAAATGTCGTGATTGATTTCTCGCCTGTAGCAGGCGATGCTGTCGCTTTAATTGTTAGTAAAAATTTCCCTGATTCTATTATATCCATAAATACTTTAAAAGAAATATTAAATGGAAATGATACGGCTTATAATCATCAAGCTATAACGATTTTATTTGATAATGCTAATTCTGGTTCTACAAAGTATTTAAAGGATTCTCTTTTGCCTAATTCTAATTTTGGTAGTAATTGTTCGGCAAAAAATAATACACTCGAGTTGTTTCATGCAATTCGTAATTCTACAAATATCATAGGTGTTTGCGATTACGCCTGGTTAAGTGATAATGATGATATGAACACCAAAGACATTTTAAAAGGTATAAAAATATTAGCAGTATCAAAAAATCAAACCCATGTGGCTTATATGCCCGATCAGTCTAATATTGCAACAAAAGATTATCCATTAACTAAAACCATCTATATTATTAGGCGTTCGGCTGAGTTTAGTTTGGGTAAAGGCATCGAAACTTTTATAGCAGGAGAAAAAGGACAACTCATGTTTTTAAAACAAGGTCTTCCCCCTTATCGACAAGAGGAACGGGTGATTGAAGTAGATATGACACCTATAAATATTCATTAAGAAATTAAAATATTGTTAAATTTAGATGTATTTGATTGTCTTTTTTAGATATGGCAAGTATATTGAAATTAAAAACATGTAATTTTATCTATCAGATTAGTGCGTAAATTATTTATCATATTTATTTTTTCACGAATTATTTTTACAAGTTATTGTAATGCGCAAAGTAATGAGTTGTTTACTGCACAATCTCGCTTACTTATACAATGGGAAGATGGCAAAGGAAAATTAATGGAGGCTTATACAGAGTCGTCGAATATGACACTTAGTCTATCAACTGGTGAATTTTTTTTGAAAGCGGATTTATCAACTTTAAAAACAGCTAATATATCATTAGATTCAATAATAAAAAGTAAAGGTTCTCAGCAACTAATATATAAAGGCAAACTATCGGCTGATAATTTATATGTTTTTACTCAACATGTAAATGAAGAGAAAGATTATTTCATCGAAGGACAATTATCCATCAATTCAAAATCAACGCCCTGTGTGGCAATATACAACCCTACTAATTTTTCTGAAAAAAGTGATAATAAAAAATTCCGTATGAATTTTGAATTAATTGTTAGTCCTAGTAAAATCACTATATTAGGGCTCGAAAATCTAATTAATAAACAGCTTATTTTTAAGATTATCAACGGACCATTGAACACACAACCATAATTAATTTTTATGAAGAATATGAAGAACACAGTTATTATGAGCGCAAGTGTATTTATTACACATATTGCATTTTCACAAACATTACAGGAAGCAGTTATAAAAACCGAGAACGAGCGCTTTGCAGCGGCTGCACAGGACTTTAGAGCTTTAATTGCAAAAGAACCAACCAAAGGTGAGAATTATTTCTATCTTGGTGAAAACTATTTCGAAAATGGTGATTTAGATTCTGCTAATCTTTTTTATCAAAAAGGAGTTGATGTAAATGCAACTTATCCGCTTAATTATGTGGGATTAGGAAAAGTATTGTGGTATAATGGAAAATCAACTGAGGCTAAAGCACAATTTTTTAAAGCCGCCACTTTAGGAAATAATAAAAATACTGAGGTTATGCGAAAAACTGCTGAAGCATACATAAAATCTGAAAATAAAAGTTTAGATGAAGCAATTACTTTGTTAAATGCAGCTATCAAAATAGATCCTAAAAATGCTGAGAACCATTTATTATTAGGTGATGCACTTTTAGAAAAAAGCCCTACTGAGGGCGGGCCTGCTATAAAAGAATACGATAAGTTTTCTGAGTTAAATCCTAAATCACCTAAGGGTATTTTACGTTCTGGTAAACTATATCAACGTGGACGTAACTATCAATTAGCATTAGATTTGTATAAAAAAGCAGAAGCAATAGATCCTACATTTGCCCCAGCCTATCGTGAGAAAGCAGAATTATATCACTTAGCCAATCAAAAAGCAAACGCTGTAGAGTCTTATAGAAAATATTTAGAGTTAAATAACTCTGATGAAGCGCGTGAACGTTACGCGGGTTTCTTATTAAATAATAAACAATACACTGAAGCAATTACTGAGGTGGAAACACTTCAAAAAGGAGGAAATAAAAGTTTATACTTAGATAGATATTTAGGATATGCTTATGCTGAGCAACCAAGTAGATTAGATACAAGTAGTTATAGAAAAGGATTAAACGCAATGAATAGTTTCTTTTTAAAATCTTCTTCTGCGCCTAATTTTAAATATTTAGCCACTGATTATAAAAACAAAGGCGTTTTATTATCAAAATTAAAACAAGATAGTTTAGCGGTTATTGAATTTGAAAAGGCAATTGCAACTGATCCTAAGTTAACTAACGATGTTAATCGTGAGATTGCAAAAACATATATGACCTCAAGAAATTATGCCAAGGCTATAGAAACCTATAAGAAAATCGAAAATGGAAATATGGCTAACTTAACTGGCCAAGATTTTTATGAAATGGGAAGGGCTTATTATTATGAAGGTGGGAATAAGCAACGCGAAAAGAAGGATGCTGACGCATTAGCAATGTTTGTAAGTTCTGATTCTTGTTTTTCTAAATTAGCACAAAAAAACCCAACATATTCAATTGCTTTTTTATGGAGAGCAAAAGCAAATGTTCAACAAGATATAAAAAATGAAAAATGGTTAGCTAAGCCTTTTTATGAAACATTTATGACATTAACAAAACCAGAGGAAAGAGCTACTGCATCAAATAAAAACGGAGTGATTGAGTCGTGCGAGTACCTTGGCTATTATTGTGTAACTACCAAAGATTATGAAAAAGCAAAAGAATACTTTGGAATTATACGTGATTTAGATCCGAATAATAAAAAACAGATCGAATTCTTTAAAAGCCCTCAAGGAAAATAATTGATTGTTTCTTTTAGTTAATCTGAAGAATAACCATCTTCCATTACTAATTATGAAAAAAGAATTACAACTTTTTATACCAGCTTATATTGCATTTAATGAGTCGCTTCTTAAAGAAGAAGTGGCTTCAGAACTTTCATTAAAACCTTCCGATAGTTTTTCAATTAAACTCTTGAGAAGAAGTATTGATGCGCGTTCAAAGATTATAAAGGCTAATGTGAAATTAGCAGTTTATATCAATGAACCTGTTTTGCCTGATAACTTTGAAATTAATTATAAAGAGGTAGCTGACGCTAAACATGTCATCACTATTATAGGTGCTGGTCCTGCTGGATTGTATGCCGCTTTAAGATGTTTAGAATTAGGAATTAAACCTATTGTTTTTGAACGAGGAAAAAATGTTCAAGAAAGACGAAGGGATTTGGCAGCTATTAATAAAGAACATGTTGTGAATCCTGAGAGTAATTATTGTTTTGGTGAAGGGGGCGCTGGTACTTATAGTGATGGTAAACTTTATACGAGATCAAATAAACGCGGCGATATAGATTACATACTAAAAACCTTTGTATATCATGGCGCTGATGAAATGATTTTAGTAGATGCACACCCGCATATTGGCACCAATAAATTACCTCATATTATTGCTAATATGCGACAATCTATTTTAAAGTATGGAGGCGAAATACATTTTAATTCTAAATTAGTTGATATTAATTATAAAGAAGATAAAATTAGTTCAGTTATCATTGAAAGGAATCAATCCAGAGTAGAACATTTGTGTTCTCATGTTGTTTTAGCAACAGGACACTCTGCACGTGATATTTATGAATTATTAAATAACAATCAAATTGCCATTGAAGCAAAACCATTTGCATTAGGTGTTCGTGTTGAACATCCCCAAGCATATATTGATAAAATTCAATATAGTTGCCACACTTTTGATGAGGTAATTGAAAAGAGAACTTATTTACCCGCTTCGTCTTATAATTTAGTAAATCAGGTGAATAATCATGGCGTATATTCCTTTTGTATGTGCCCTGGAGGAATTATAGCACCTTGTGCAACAAGTCAAAAAGAGGTTGTAACAAACGGTTGGAGTCCTTCAAAACGCAATAATCCGTATGCTAATAGTGGAATTGTAGTGGGCTTAGAACTAAAAGATTTTGAACCTTATAAAAAATTTGGCGCATTAGCAGGCCTACAGTTACAAAAAGAAATTGAACACAAGGCTTGGTTACTAGGTGGTAAAACTCAAACTGCACCAGCCCAAAATTTACAAGATTTTGTAAATAATAAACTTAGCACACAACTCATAGAGTGCTCTTATCAACCTGGTACTCATTCAGTGCAATTAAAAGAAGTTTTGGGCAACATGATTGGTAGTGCATTGCAACAGGGCTTCAAGTTATTTAATCAAAAAATGAAGGGTTATGTGAGTAATGAAGCTATTATCTTAGGGGTAGAATCTAGAACCTCAACGCCAGTTAGGATTCCAAGAGATAAAGAAACTTTACAGCACGTACAAATAAAAAACTTATATCCATGTGCCGAAGGTGCTGGCTATGCTGGTGGTATTGTAAGCGCTGCAATGGATGGTGTAAATTGCATAAACGCTATTTTTAAAATGCTTTAGTAATAGTGTACAATATTAATTTGCATTTAAAAATTACTAGATGTAAATCGGGATCGAAAATACGGGGGATATTTGCTTTTCCCACCAATAACATTCATAAGGATTGGAAAGGTTTAAATGTAACTAGCATAAAGATTTGAAAGGATTAAAAGCACTAAATTTGAGAGATTACATGAGCGATGTTGAACTTATCTTTACCGCATATTTATAACTTTTAAATCCGATAACTGTTTACTCAAAACGCCAAAGAAAAACAACTAAAAAAAGTAAAAGTAAAGTCCTATCTAATAGTTTCATGTCTTTC
>JADLER010000109.1 GCA_020846025.1 Bacteroidia bacterium
CGAAGGTCTTGGTCGGCCCTTGCCAAGACCAAAAGACCTGAAGTTGGAAATAACTTTTTAAGCACTAATATTTGAAATCAAAAAAAAATTCTATTTTTGAATGGTCCGAAAAAAAGGGAAGCATACAGTACAGCAGACATTTTAACCTTTTTCTCAAAGAATTTTGTTTATCCAAAAGAACAACAAGACAATTTTCAAGGCTCAATTTATATTTCATTTATTGTGGACACAGACGGACAATTAAAAAACATTGACGTTGATAAAAAATATTTTGGAGGGAACTATTCACCTGTTGAACTTGAAGCAATAAGAGTTTTCAAACTTATGCCTGCTTGGACACCAGGACAATGTAACAGCTTGACAGTTCCAGTAAAAATGAAAATACCAATAAAATTTTGACAGCGACAAGGAGAATGAAAGAAGGGTATGCCTATAACATATAGGGATTAAACGAAGCTCTGCTTCGATTTAATCCTGTGTTGAATGAAGCTTCGGGAGCCTTTGTTGCAAATAAAATATATTATGGGGTTTTAAAATTGATGCACAGTTCGGTTTTAAATGAATTTTCACAGAAAACCAATTATGGTATAGGTTTTTATTATCTTTAAGGCCGATGTTTCATGTTTCATATTGGATATTTCAGTTTTTTCAGAAACGGAAAGCAATATTTGTTGCTTTTATTTTACTCATTTGTGGCACTTTAGGATTTTTGGCCTCACGTATTAACTTAGAGGAAGATATTACAAGGTTTGTTCCAACGGATAAAAATTCAAAATCTATAAATTCAATTTTAGAGAATCTAAAATCAAAAGACAAACTCATTGTTCATGCTTCATCTTCATCACCAGAACATATAGATGAGATGATAAGTAAAATGGATACTATTTATGCTGTTTTACAAAGGCAATTAGATTCAAGTGATTTTAAGGATATTACTTTTTTACTTTCGGATTATAGGATGCAACAAGTTTATGATGCGTTTTATAGAAATCTACCAATTTTTTTAGAAGAAAATGATTATGCTAAACTTTCTAATCTTATTCAAAAAGATAGCGTCTATCAAACCATAGAACGCAATTATAATACATTATTATCGCCTTCGGGTGTTGTATTAGGAAAGTATATAAAGCGTGATCCATTAAATTTTACGCCTATTGTTTTAAAGAAATTACAAAACATACAGTTAGATGAAAAGTTTGAAACCTATAACGCTCATATTGTAACCAAAGATCATTTACATGTGATGATGTTTATAACACCAACACATCTGCCAAGTGAAACAAAAGCCAATACTCGATTGTTACAAGTTGTAGATTCTGTTTGCAAAGCTACCACAGATAAAGTCGTTATGATTGAGAATTTTGGAGCTTCAGTGGTGTCGGCTGGTAACGCTAATCAATTAAGAAAGGATACTGTTTTAACTTCAACTATTGCCGTTATAATTATTGCTTTGCTGCTTGGTTTTTATTTTAAAAACCCACTCACCACCATATTGGTGTTATTTCCGGTCGCTTTTGGTATGGTCTTTTCTGTAAGCATGTTGTTTTTATTTAAAGGAATTGTTTCGGCCATTGCTATAGGTGCAGGTGCCGTTGTGTTGGGAATTGCTATTAATTATTCATTACATTTTTTTACACACTACAAGCATACAAGAGATGTAAAAGAAACCTTGAAAGACCTAACATTTCCTATGTTATTAGGTTGTGTAACTACGGTAGGTGCATTTTTTAGTTTATTGTTTGCTAAATCCGAAGCCTTACACGATTTTGGCTTGTTTGCTGGGTTTTCGTTGATAGGAGCAATGCTCTTTTCTTTATTTGTATTGCCTCAATTATTAAAATGGAATCTTAAAAATGTCAGTTATGTGCCGCCCGAAGGACATCCATCATCTTCATCATGGATAGATTTGATTACAGCTTATCGTTATGATAAAAACAAATGGATCGTTATTTCTGCTTTTGTTTTAACCCTTGTATTTGCATTTTATTCAAGACATGTATCGTTTGAAAGCGATATGAATAAAATGAGTTTTATGACTGAGGAAACGAGATTAGCAGAAAAACATTTAGATGAAGTTAATAATTTTGCAGCGCGCTCAGTTTATGTTTTTGCAACAGGCGATAACTTAAATCAGGCATTAGATAATAATACCTTAGTGGCTCAAAAATTAAATGTGCTTAAAGAGCAAGGTAAAATTAAAAAAGTATCATCTGTTAGTGCACTTTTAATTTCAGATAAAGAACAAGAAAAACGCATTGAACGTTGGAATCAGTTTTTTACAAAAACAGTAAAAGATACTTTAAGATCACATTTAATTAGAGCAGGCGTACCCTATAAATTTAAGGAAACGGCTTTTCAATCTTTTTATGATTTATTAGACACACCACCAACTAAAATATCAAAAGAAGATTCGGATTCATTAACTCATCTGTTGTTTAAAGAATGGATTGGCAAGGTACACGGTAAGCCTTCATTAATTACTCATGTGAAAGTGGATGCCGAGTTCAAAGACTTAATTTATAAAGCTTTTGAAAAAGATGATCATGTCATTGTATTTGATAAACAAAATCTAACACGCCAATTTGTTGAAATTATTCAAACAGATTTTAATACCATTTTATTAATTACTTCTATGCTTGTATTTGGTTTTATGTTATTAAACCATGGTCGCATTGAATTAGCCATTATCAATTTCGCACCCATGTTTGTTAGTTGGCTTTGGATATTAGGCATCATGGGTTTATTTGGTATTAAGTTTAACATCATTAATATCATCATTTCAACGTTTATTTTTGGTTTGGGTGATGATTACAGTATTTTTATAATGGATGGATTACTTACCGAATATAAATATCGAAAAAAGACTTTAGACTCATTTAAGTCTTCCATATTACTTTCTGCATTAATTACCATTGTGGGAATAGGGGTAATGATTTTTGCGAAACACCCTGCTTTGCAATCTATTGCTCTAATAACATTAATAGGCATGTTGTGTGTTGTATTAATTTCTTTTATCCTTCAGCCATTGTTATTTAATTTCTTAGTATTAAACAGAATGCGCAAAGGATTGTTACCTTATACAGCTAAAAATCTATTAATTACAGTGATAGGATTCATTGGTTTTTTAATAGGCTCATTATTGTTAACTATTTGTGGCTTGATTTTATTTACGATTATTCCTGCCAATACTAAAACACGCAAACTCATTTTTCATTATTTAATTATGTACACTTTCCGATTTATCTTGGCTTGTTTCTTTAATGTGAATAAGCGAATAGAAAATCCACAAAATGAAAATTTTGAAAAACCAGCTATTTTAATTTCTAATCATCAATCACATATTGATTTAGCTTTAACCTTGCAGTTACATCCTAAAATAGTGGTATTTACAAACGATTGGGTTTACAACTCGCCATTTTATGGTTGGATAGTTCGTAAGGCCGATTATTATCGCGCTTCTGATGGTTATGAAACATGTATTCCTTCATTAAAAACCTTAGTACAGCAAGGGTATTCTATTCTTATTTTTCCAGAGGGAACTCGGAGTGTGAATGGAGATATTTTACGATTCCATAAAGGTGCTTTTTGGCTTTCTCAACAATTGCAGTTAGATATTATTCCTATTTTATTGCATGGCGCTGGCGATACGGTAACAAAAGGTGATTTTCATTTCAAAGACGGCTCTTTAACAGTTAAAATTCTAAGTCGTATTAATTATCAAGATGCTACTTACGGTGAAACCTATCAAGATCGTGCTAAAGCTATTAATAAAATGATGCGTAAAGAGTACGAACTTTTAAGACAAGAAAAAGAAACGGTTTCCTATTTCCGAACAAGACTTATTCGTAATTATATTTTCAAAGGTCCAGTGTTAGAATGGTATTGTAAAATTAAAACTGCTTTAGAGGATAATTATCAATTATTTGAGAGTTTGATGCCTAAAGAAGGGAAAATTATAGATGTAGGTTGTGGCTATGGTTTTTTACCATATATGTTAATGTATAAAGGACGTAACCGTGAAATTTTAGGAGTTGATTATGACGAAGAAAAAATTGCCATTGCAAAGGGTTGTATTGATAAAACAGACAAATTGCAATTTGATATTGGTGATGTTACCAACTACAATTTTCCAATGGCAGATGGAATGATTATTAGTGATGTGTTACACTACTTACAAGAAGAACAGCAGATACAAGTAATTAAGAACTGTGCCGAAAAATTAAATAAAGGAGGCGTGTTAATTATTAGAGATGCCGATAAAGATAAAACCACCCGACAAAAAGGAACTTGGTACACCGAATTTATGAGTACTAAAGTACTTGGCTTTAATAAAACCAAGTCAGATGGCTTGCATTTTGTAAGTGGTGAATTAATTAAAAATACCTTGCATAGTTTTCCTAACTTAAAAGTAGAGGTGTTAGATAATACCAAGTTAACTTCAAACGTTATATATATTGCTACTCTCACACATTAAATACTTATTGCATTTAAAATGAAAAATACATCGTACATATACTGGTTATTATTGCTTATTCCTATTTCGTTTATTGGATTATATTTTTTTAATAAAAGCCAAGATGCACCACTAAGAACCTTGCCTTATTTAGGCCCCAAGCAATACCAAGATAAAGTAGATACTGCATACCATGTGGTAAAATCATTCTCGTTTATGAATCAATACCATGAAACAGTTACAGAACAAACCGTTGCAAACAAAATTTATGTTACAGATTTTTTCTTTACCACTTGTCAAACTATTTGCCCTATTATGAGCAACCAATTAGAACGAGTTTACAAAACATTTGCAGATAACCCAGATGTGATGATCCTCTCACACACAGTTGCACCAGAAGAAGACTCGGTAGAAGTGCTTATGCAATACGCTAACAAATATGGTTTGAAAGATAAAAAATGGCTATTTTTAACAGGAGAAAAAAAACATTTGTATGACATGGCTCGCAAGAGTTATTTATTAAATGTAGAAGACGGTAATGGTGATGCAGATGATTTTATTCATACTCAAAATTTTGTATTGGTAGATAAAGAAAAACACTTGAGAGGAATGTATGATGGAACAGATAGTGCTGAGATATCAAGATTGATAGTTGATATGCAATTATTATTAAAAGAATATGCTTACAAGGAAAAACATCCATAAATTATATGCTCTATTTTTTTGTGTATTAAGTGCCAGTATATACGCTCAAACTATACCTGTATATAAAATTAATACCCTTTTACAACGCATACATAATCATTCAGACACTATTTATGTTGTTAACTTTTGGGCTACTTGGTGTAAACCATGCGTGATGGAATTGCCTGAATTTGATCGTTTTTCAAAAGAACATAGTCAAGAAAAAATAAAAGTACTGTTAGTAAGTATGGATTTTAAAGAAGATATAACTAAAAAGTTAATACCGTTTTTAGATAAGCACCCATTAAAAACCGAGGTGGTATTATTAGATGAGATAGATGGCAATGTATTTATTAATAAAATTTCGGAACAGTGGAGTGGGGCAATACCCGCTACCTTATTTACCTATAAAAATAAAATGAAAACTCAATTTGTAGAGAAAAAACTAAACTACGATCAGTTAATTGAAATTGTAAAGGATATAAAAGATAAGTTTATTTCAAATTAAATTTATTTTTTTAAAACACAGATACACCTAAATCCTAACCAAGATGTAGGCTCTGTATAATATTGATTTTTTCCAGCTAAGCAATCATCAAGTTTAAAATTCCATGCGCCACCTTTGCTTATACCTTTTTCTAGTACCATTTCAGAAACATTCCCAAACATGTTGTATAATCCCAAAACATCTTTTTGATAAGACTTTATTGGAGCTATGATATCTACTTTGTTGTAATCATTTGTTTCTATGGTGTCAGTGTTTAAAAAATTAAACAGATAATTCCCTTTTTTATCTTTTCCACTATTATTAAAAACTACAATTGATAACTCAGCTAGTTGTTCCCATTCATTATTTGTGGGTAAGCGGTACTCAAAATTTGGAGTTCTAAACCTCTTAGCAATATTTAAGTATAGTTTAACTCTGTTAGTTCTCCATTCGCAATATGCTTTAGTTTGCTCATAGCTTATTCCTACTACTGGATAATCTTTATAGGCTACATGGCGATAATAATAATTTACATAAGGTTCGTTGTAATAACTTTTGTATCTCCACACAAGAGTATCTGGTAAGATTGATTTATGCTCATTAGATCCTTTTCCATATTTTTTAATTACCCAATACTCAAATTCACGCCAACTAAAATTACTAACTTCAGTTTTGTCCACATATAATGTGTCATTAAATTGTACTGTACCAGGCGGTATAAATTTCTTTTCTCGATTAAATGAAAATCCAAGAATTACTAAAACGATCAATGATAAATAGTAATACATCTTTAAATGCCTAATGCTTTTTTCAAATCTGCCGTATTATTTATATCTGCATCATATTTCTTTACCGGGATTTTTGGTTGTTTCTTTTCTAAACACATTTTTAACTTCTCAGGCTCACATGTAAAAAACGTATTATTGGCTACCAAACATAAAGTGTATTCCTCATTTATATTATAGCTAATCATTGGATTTGAGAAACTATATACGGTACTATTTTGTTTATTAATTAGATAAACAACATCAGGAATGATAGTAAAACTTTCATCTACATATATGGCGTTCAATTGTGCATCTTTAGGTAAATGATGTGGGCAGTCCGAATTATATACACCAAATTGATTAACAATAAAAATTCGCCTTACTTTTTCAGTAGTGCTCCTATTATTTAGTTGAGCTTGTTGCATTCGAATTTGTTCTTTTAATAATTCTGCATTAAGTTCTTTCTCTTTGGCTAAATAAGCAGCTTGTTTGGTTTCAAATTCTTCTTGTAGCTTTTTTTTGTCTGCTTCTACTTTAGCTAACGTTTTTTTATAGTCATTAAATTTTGCTTCGTATAGTTTTAATGCATCATCATAATTTTTACCAGTTAGTACCGGGTAAACAATTAATTTTTCGATTCGGGTTCTTTGTTTTAATACTAGCAAATAATTTTTACCTTTTATAGTACCTCCTTGTATTTCAGCACTATTCCATGTTATATCTGCCAATTTAGAATCAAAATTTTTATTTTCATCACCCACTTCAAATACTGCATTTTTAAATGCGGCTAATTCAGGAAACTCTTTGTAATCCACATCTAATTCAAACTGTGTTTTGTTTTGATTAATTTTTTGTGGTTTTAAAGGTTCTGTGGGTTTAAACAGTTGATTTACTTTATTAGTTAAAGTTGTTTTATCATGTTCAATCTTTGGTGGAATTTCTTTTATTTGTTTTTCTAGTATTTTAATTTTTTCTGTTGAAGTCGTATTTTCCTCCTCTGTTGATTTTTTTTGTAATGAATTTGATTTTAATAATGAGTTATCACGACTGAGATACACCCAATTTTTAGCAATAGTATCTAAGTAATACATATTGTATTGATCCTTTGTGTTATCAGATTGATACTCTACAGTAATTGCTTTATCTGGCTTAATATATACTGGCTCACCATTTTGATAGCCATTAATATCCATCATGCCTGCACTTTCAAAGTGCATGGTAACATTAGCAGTGTCGTATGTCATTGGAATTCCGCTTGCAATAATTTCTGC
>JADLER010000110.1 GCA_020846025.1 Bacteroidia bacterium
ATTACACCTTTGGTAATTCGCTGTTCCACAGGCACAATCTGATGTGTAATTGAATCAATAGTTGGTGTATTTGAATATAAATCTTTAATTTCTTTATATATTAAGCCAACATCTTTAGCAAATTTTTCGATAAAATATTCTCGATGAATCACGTTTAATCCCTTATCATCTTTTTGAGTTACTTGCAACACCTTGTCAAATGTTGTTCCGTTAATACTTTCTTGATTATCAATATAGGTGTATTTATATTCCCACTCTCCTATGGTATTATGTGCATTCCCATTCCATGTTGCTTTGTCCGACACAGGGAAAACCAATTTAGTAAAACGCACATCTTCTTCTACTACTTCTAGTGTCGTATTAGTTTTTGTATATATCCACACATCTTTCACTATCCAAGGTATGTTATCATAACTAACAGTAGAGTCGAACATTTTAATATAACGCACTAATTTAATGGCTTGTCGCCCTTGATTATCAATATAATTTTCTTCTAATTTTTCTTTAATGCGGTATTTGTAATAGGTAGTGTCTTTATTAAAATCATCATAAACAGTAGAATCCACATCATACACAATGTATTTACCAAGTACCACTGGTGCATAAGCATATCCTACATCGGGTGGTAACTCTGTTTTATTTTTACATGCTGAAATTAGTAAAATAAAAAAACAGCCAATAAATATTTTAAACTCATTTATGATGGTTAAAATTATTAATAAAATATCTCTAAAACAACTCCGATTTGTTATAAATTCGCAGAAAATATTAAATTCTTATGGCTGATTTTTCTAAACATAAATTTGCAACCAAGGCAATTCATGCAGGTGCCGATCCCGATCCTTCAACTGGAGCTATTATGACTCCTATTTTTCAAACTTCAACCTACGTGCAAGAATCACCAGGTACTAATAAAGGTTATGGCTATGCACGTGGTAAAAACCCCACTCGCGAAGCATTACAAAAAAATATTGCTGCTTTAGAAAATGGTAAACACTGTGTGTGTTTTAGTAGTGGTATGGGTGCAACAGATGCCGTTATGAAATTATTAAGCCCAGGAGATGAAGTGATTACAGGAGATGATTTATATGGAGGAACGTATCGCTTATTTACCAAAATATTTGAGAAATATGGTATAAAGTTTCATTTTGTGAATTTAACAGATGCTAACAATATTAAACAATATGTTAATTCTAAAACAAAATTAATTTGGGCAGAAACACCTACTAATCCTACGATGCAAATTATAGACATAGAGGCGTGTTCTAAAATTTCAAAAGAAAATAATTTAATATTAGTAGTTGATAATACTTTTGCATCACCTTATTTACAAAACCCTTTAGCCTTAGGTGCTGATATTGTAATGCACTCGGTAACCAAATATTTAGGTGGCCACAGTGATGTAGTAATGGGAGCATTAATTACAAATGATGATAAATTACATGAACAAATATATTTTATTTTAAATAGTTGCGGTGCTAATCCTGGCCCCATGGATAGTTTTTTAGTAATGCGTGGCATTAAAACCCTGCATTTACGCATGGAACGCCATTGCTACAACGGAAGAAAAATTGCAGAATTTTTAAAGTCGCACCCAAAAATTGAAAAAGTATATTGGCCAGGTTTTCCAGAGCATCCTAACCACCAAATTGCTAAAAAACAAATGCGTGATTTTGGAGGCATGATTTCCATTGTACTAAAAGGTGCTAACTTAGAGCAGACTTTTAAAATTGCTTCCTCATTTAAAGTATTTTCGTTAGCCGAATCGTTAGGTGGCGTTGAATCTTTAGTAAATCACCCAGCTACAATGACGCACGCTTCTATACCAAAAGAAGAAAGAGAAAAATCGGGTGTGGTAGAGAATTTATTGAGATTAAGTGTAGGTGTAGAAGATGTAGATGATTTAATTGATGATTTAAAACAAGCTTTAGCATAATATTTTTAAGTAATTTTTTAATAGATGAAAATAATTGAATGCCCAAGAGATGCGATGCAAGGCATCAAACAACTCATTCCTACAGATTTAAAAGCTAAATATATTAACACATTACTTAAAGTTGGGTTTGATACTATTGACTTTGGAAGTTTTGTTTCTCCAAAAGCTATTCCTCAAATGCACGACACATCTGCTGTATTAAAACAACTTGATTTATCTACCACAAAAAGTAAATTATTAGCTATAATAGCCAATACAAGAGGCGCTCAAGATGCCTGTGCTTTTGATGAAATACAATATTTAGGTTTTCCGTTCTCTATCTCCGAAACCTTTCAACAAAGAAATACAAACTCTAGTATTGCAGAATCATTAATACGTGTAGAGGAAATACAAAACTTATGCGTGAATCATAAAAAAGAATTAGTTGTTTATATCTCTATGGCATTTGGCAACCCTTATGGCGACGAATGGAATAGCGACATTGTTATAAATTGGACAAAAAAATTAAGTGAATTAGGTGTAAAGATAATTGCATTATCTGACACTATAGGTGTTTCAAATAGAGATAATATTCAATATCTTTTTTCAAATATTATTCCTGAATTTAAACATATTGAAATTGGTGCTCACCTCCACTCTACCAAAGAAAAAGCACAAGAAAAAATAGATGCAGCTTATAAAAGCGGATGCCAACGATTTGATGTAGCAATTCATGGATTTGGCGGATGCCCTATGGCAAAAGATGATTTGACAGGCAATTTAGCTACCGAGGATTTAGAATATTATTTCGATAAAAATAATATAACACTTTCACTCCATAAAGAAAACCTAGAACAAGCTTATAAAGATAGTTGGGAGATTTTTAATAATTACCACTAACACTTAACGAATTAATTCCCAAAGTACAATTCCAATACTTACGGAAACATTTAATGAGTGCTTAGTACCATATTGTGGAATTTCTATCACCACATCCGATTGATTAATAATTTCTTGTTCTACACCATACACCTCGTTTCCAAATACTAACGCTAACGGTTTTTGTGGTTTCTGAAAGTTATTGAGCATAACCGAATCCTTTGCCTGTTCCACAGAGGCAATGTAATACTGTTTTGTTTTTAAATCGTTAATTGCGTCTTGAGTTGTTTTAAAGTATTTCCATTCTACTGTTTGCGTAGCACCTAAGGCTGTTTTTTCAATTTCAGGTTTTGGTGGTGTGCCTGTTACACCACATAAATAAATAGCTTCAATTAGAAACGCATCGGCTGTGCGAAATACCGAGCCTACATTATTTAAACTTCTAATATTATCAAGAACCAATACAATTTTATGTTTAGGTGTTCTCTTAAACTCTTCAGAGTTCATTCTACCTAAATCATCCATGCTTAACTTTTGGTTCACGCTTACTGTAAGTTAAATCTTAAACTAAATCCAGCATTGATATTTGCTGTAGGGAATGAATTGGATGTTTGAGGTGTGTTTTTAATCCAATCATAAAACAAACGTAAGTTAATAGCTTGTGTAAGTTGATAGTCTAATGCTGTCTTAAGAGTAATGATATTTTGACCACCAGTAGGCGTACTAATTTCATCTGCAATACGACGTATAACAGTCATGTTTTTACGATAAGATAAATCCACTTTAAAATTCAAGTCACTCTTTAATGGTTGACCTTTTATTTTGATAGCATTAATAGTTAAGTTAGGTAAACGATAACCAATACCAATAATATATTCTTGTCCTTTAGTTTCAATAATTTGAGGACCTGTAATATTTAAGTTTACAGATTTATCTTTCTTCATCTCGAAATTAGCCATCCAACCTGGTTTATTAAATCTTAAATCTACTTTAATTAACGGGCTAAAAGCTTCGGTAATTGTAGCACCCATTATTGTATATCGTGGATTAAAATTAGCTGTTTGTCCAAAATTAGCCATTGGTACACGAGTGCCTTGACCTTCAACAAAGAGTAAGTTATTATTATATCCACCTAAAGTATATGTTGAGCGATAAGCATGTCTTAATGTAATGGATTGGAAATACTTTTTAGCAATTTTTAATTTACCTAGTCCGTCCCAGGTTACAGTCCAGTTTGGCATTGGTATTTGCTTAAACATCTTATCAGTGCCAACACCTTTTAATTTCTTACCTGTATAGGTTTGATAAAAGGTTCCTAATAACACATCTTGTTGTGTATTACTATAACCATCATATTGTTGTTTACCATAAGCGTCTGTATAAGTACCATTACTAAAACTATTTGATTCTGATAACTCTCTAGCCACATCGGCACGTGTCGCTAAAAACTCGTCAAATAATACCGACGAACCATCTTTTATGTTTCCTTTATCTTTAAATGATTTCCCTAAAGTAAACACACTAATGCTGTAATTACCCGAATTAGTAGGAGTTTCAAACAAATAACCTTTATTTCCATTATTTAACTGTGTGTCATCATATCTCACAAATATAGATTGATTTTGACCGTATGTTTTACTACCATTTAATTCTATTTTTAAACTTCCATGCGGTTCAACGTTGGCTCTATAGGTAATATTTTGACTGCTAGTAGTAGTATATGGATTACTTTGATTAGGATTTTTCACTAACCAATCATTATTAATTGCTTTTCTTAAAATACTATCATTTGCTCCACCCACAAAGGCAATACCAGGAGCCATACCTTTGCTTGGATCCATACCTACATATTGCGAACTAGGATAAAAACCTGGCAATGCCGTTCCATTAGTTTGTTGATAAGATACCGTAACTTGTTTCAGCATCATAATTCCTTTTGCTAAAAACGCTCCTATGTCTTCAAAGTTATTTACTTTATCTTCTTTTAACTTCGTACTATCCTTAGCATTTTTAGGCTTTGTTTCATTTTTCTTAGGGTCTTTTTTACCACCTGTATTTACTCTTTTAAAATATGGTATTTTATTATAAAGCGTAGTCATATTAAATGTACCATTCAAATTTTTAGTATTTGTGTTTTGAATGGTATTACCCACAATTTCTTGAGCAAATGGTCTTCGTGTCCACGTGTAAGTTGAACTATAACGTGCTGTAGCATTAACAAAATCAAAAATCGGAATTTTATTTATTGGAATCTGATAATTTAAGTTTGCTTGTTGTCGGTATGAGGTGGTAGTTCCTAAACCTATTAAATTTTGTTGAATTGTATCTCGTTCTTCTTTGGTATCAATTTTACCATAAGGCTCTAGAATCCTACCATCATTATTAGCGGTGTAATCAAATTTTAAATTCTTTGTTAGGTTCCACTGCATATCATAGTTGCGTGTAATATTAAATGTTTTATTATACTGTGTTTGGGTATAATTATCTGTGCTACCCGTATAAAAAGCCGTAATATCACGATTTAATAATTCGCTATAACTTCTATTCACATCCATATTAAATCCTAATCTACTTGGCAATGGGGTTAAATTAAAATCTTTTACCAATGCCATCCATTTATTATTTAAAATTTTGTTTTTAGATTTTTTAAATGGTGTCCAAGGCTTAGCAGTAATTGCGTAATTATATGCTAATGCCCCACGATACGTTTTAATAATACTATGATCTATATTCACGTTACGTCTTGTCATCTCGGTGTAAGCATAGGTAACCGAAAAATTTGAAACGTCCCAAGGCATCGGTTTAGCGCCCTCTTTTTTAAGACCATCTATTTTCACATTCGAGAAATTGTAGCCTTTTCTTACTGTTACATCTTGAGCATTTTTCTTAATTTGTTTTCTAATCTCATCAGGAATATTTTCGTTATTAATTTTAATGTCTGGATCGTAAGGGCTGTATTGTGGCGTAATACGTGTTTCACCATACGAGTAATAAACAGGTAAATTCACTCTCCATTTTTGAGGAAAAAATTTACCTAATTGGAAAGTAGAGGCACCGTCCCATTGAAAGTTAGTTTCACGACTCCTTTCACTAATTTTCTTTTCAATACTTCCAAAATATGGTGTACTGTATAATGCTGATAAAGACACTTGACCAAAATCTGCCAATTTAGCTTGTACACTTCCAGTTGTTGCCCATCCACCTTTATTTACAAAATCCGTTAGTCGTAACTCGTTTATCCATATCTCTGCACATTTTGGCAAACGGGCATCGTCCTTTGGATTTCTAATACCAACCATAATGGTTTTAATAGCACCTAAATTCGGGTTACCAACAATAGTAATCGTATTATTCCCATCTGAGTCGGTAAAAGGTTGCTGCATCGCCAATAAATCGGTTCCTAATTGTGCATTACGTTTTACTTTAGCAGATGTTATTTTCTCAAAATCAATAATAAATTCATTATCACTTGGCCACACAGCGTATTTACCATCATCTGTATTTGGGTCGTAATATCCTTTAGGTGTTAATCTTACAGGTATTTCATACTCATAATAGTTGTTATTATAATCAGATCCTAAACGAACAAACACAGTAACATCTCCATCGTTTAATAGTTCATTACCCATTTGTTCGGCATGCATAAACATTTTTACTTTTCCAAATGAACGAGCGTCTAGGTCGTTGATTGTTTTTACGATGGCTCTGCTATCTCCGTCTTTTAAATTACAAACTCTTAATGATAAAGCTTGTTCATTTAATAACACATTATTGGTAGCTTGAATATTTTGTTGTTGATTAATTTTAGGAGGTAACACATAGTTTACTGGCTCTTTAGAACCATTTTCTTGTAAACTTACAGCCGATACATCAAACGAGGTAGAATTATCATCAGTTGCAATATATTCGCCTGGGCGTGTTAAATCAAAAGCATAACGTCTCCAATCACTTCTTACAAGCTCCATACGTGCAATACGGCAGATAATGGGTTTATTAAATCCTTTCATAAATACACGCATAAATCGAATGGAGTTAAATCCTTCTATTGAACCTACTGCCTTTTGATATTCGGCAATAGGAATTTTAAATTGATACCACTTCACCGTTTTTTGCGTATTTCCAATAGTTGCACTTCCTTCTAAAACATTCACAATATAATTATGGCCTACATTGCTTGGATTTACATCTTGAGGCGAAATATTTACTTTATATTGATAATAGTTTTCTGCCTCGCTTAGTGTGTTATCCTTATTAATATCTTCAATATTAGGGATATTAGTTGCTGCACTGGCAATATTAGCATCAGGATATTGATCAGGAGTTGGAGAGTTTCCTTGTGTATTATTATATTTTTTATAACGGCGAATAGTATTCCCTTCAGCATCAGATAAAGCATCGTAATCTCCTCCTCTAAAAAAATGGTAATTGTCGCTGCTTGGATCGTTTAAAGCATCTTGTACATCTGGTCCTGATGCGCCAGATGCAAATAAATCGGCAATAAAGGCATTAAATTTTCTTGCTTCTGCTGTATCTGGCAAACCATCATATCCAACATCTTGATAAGGTCTGTCGTTTGGGTCATTTACAAATGCATTAGAAACAACGGGTAGTGTAGGGTATCTTCCCAAATTTGATTCTAAGGTAGGTAAAGTAGAGCTAGCGGTTGATGCGCCAGGTAAACCATTTTCGTAGCTCATTCTACCATCTTTAATAATGTCTTCGCTAATGTTACCTAAATTAATATACATCTCACCAGACGGAAAACTAGAGGCATCCATATCTAGATATGTTCCAGAATTATAATCACTATTAAATGGATCCATCATCCAAAATTGAATGTATTCTATATTGGCTGCCTGAAAATCATTAGTCTCTAACCTTCGCATAATACCACCCCATCTAGACTCAGGATTATTTAAACGACCCACATTATTAATACCAGCAGATATACCCGAAACTGGATTTACATCATAATTATAGGGTCCACGTTCACTCGGATAAAATGCTAAATCTAAAACAGGTAAAATTACAGGCTGTCCATTTACTGGCGTTTTACTTGGAAACAATTCAGTTTCTAATACCTGACGCATAAAATTATTAGAGTATGTGGATTCTGGTATATTTCCTGGTTTAGTACTTGTATTTTGCATACCATAAAATAATGGATCAATAGTGTACCAATTAAATTGAGCTCTATTTAATCCTGTTTTCACATCATCTGTAAGCGATGCCTCTGGAAATAAGGCAGATTGGCCCTGTGGAATACTTGCTAAAAACCATGCTGATGGACTACGTAAATCTATTAATGAAATACTTCCTTCAAAATCATCGATGTATGAGTTACCGCTTTTACCTATTGCTTTAGAGTTGCCTGGTATTAATTGAGCAAATTCGCCACGGGTAGAAATGGTACTCATTTCTTTAGTATTTATTAGTGGAATTTTATCAATTAATCGAGTTAAAAAAGGCACATCGGTATTATATGTATAATCAGTTCCCCAAATGGTATTAGAAACTGGCTCATCACCCACATTTACTTTTTGTGTTACAGGTTTTTCATTTAAGTGCAATACGGTTCCTCCTAATAATAATTTTTTATTAACCTTAAAATCTAATCGAGTTCCAAATAAACTCTTTTGCTGAATATTAAATAACGAATTACTTTCTGTACTTACTTTAATGTTTGCGCCAGAATTTAAGATACTTTCATTAATAATTTTTACTCTACCTAATGTATAATCAACCGTATAATCCACATTTTCAGTAAGTGTTTGTCCATTAGCAGTTACTTGTACAGCACCCTGAGGAATGTTTAGCGCATTTAATGAAATCTCAGCTCCAGAAGCTGATTTATATTGTCCTTTTAATTTATAGCGATTTTTTTCGGGTAATAATTGAGCAATGGTTCTGGTTGAATCATATAATTCTTGATAAATATATTTGTTGTATGATGTTGGATCATCGCTTGCACTAAACTTGCTTCTTAAATTATTTCCAAATGGTTCTTTAGATGATAAATAAATTCTACCGTTATTTGGATTTATCGTATAACCAGGTAAGAAATCGAATACACCATCAGAAAATAAATCGCCATTCACACTTAATTTATCAAACCCCATCAATTGTACTAATAATTTACCATTCACGCTTCCGTATGGGATGTAAGGAATATCAACACCTGTCTCAATATTATTATAATAAATATCGCATTTAAAATCTGCAGCATTTAAGTTATATGCCCCTATTGAATAAACGTTTTTCATCATTAAATCCCACGTACTTAACTTAGGACTTGTAATTGACGCGCTTTTTAATAATTTTAAATATAAAGGTCCAGTAGTAAACTGATCTGAAAATTCACCTACTTGATAAGTTCTTCCGTTATAGGTGTATTGGTAGGCAACCGCTACAGCTTGGTCATTATTAATTGCTTGGTTAATTGATAAAAATCCTAACCTTGTATTGTAGGTATATTCCGAAGCATTTAATTTTCGAGCATTATTTACCACCTCAAAATCCTTACCCATTATCATAAATCCGCCATTAGCATTACAAGAATTTGAGCCAGTAGGCACCACTTGTTGTAAAATTGTTCCGGCAGATTGGGTTGTATTTGTACGTTGAGCTATTAATCCATTGATTGAATTAGTTAAGATACTATACAAACTATTTGCGCCATTATGTGGTACTACATCTGAACTATCTACAATAACATAAGGGCTAGATGGTATTTGACAGGGTGTACCACTTGACACTAAATAATCGTAATTATTTAATGATTTATTTACATGAGCTGAATCTTCAC
>JADLER010000111.1 GCA_020846025.1 Bacteroidia bacterium
AGAACCAATGTTCTTCAACCTAAATTATTAACCAGAATATTAAACAAGGAATAATTTGGCTTTCTGTAAATTGTGTCACTTTCAATGTTAGTCGTATTTAAAGTTACAAAAACATTCTCATTCGCTTACCGCCACGAACGACGAGTTAGATTCTATTTTTAAATGGTCAAATTTTAGGGGAGGTTACATACTCATATCAATATAAGATCAAAACCTCTTGATGAGTTCTAATTATTTTTTACTCTGATTAAAATATTGGGAAAACTCAATTAAAACATATCTAATTGAAATTTAATTAATTACAGGTTTATCAAATATTTCATTTGGTTTATATTATAAACTACTTTATATTTGAAATAAATTTAAAACTATGACTGAAAAAGACATATATCCTGAAGAAAGTTTAAAAATAATTCAATCTATGATTAACACTACAAAGAACAAACTAGCAGACAATGGCTTTTTGCTAATATTTTGGGGATGGCTAGTGTTTATATCATCTATATTAAATTACATGTTAAATTTATTACATATAGAATATGGCTATTTAGTATGGCCTATATTGATGCCTTTAGGTGGAATTTTTACCATCATCTATAGTAAATTACAAAATAAGAAAACTCATGTGATAACCTATGTAGATTCATATCTTACTCATTTATGGAACGCATTTGCCATCGTTTTAGTCATTACCATTTTTGCTTTACCATTTTATGGAATAAAAAGTAGTTATTTATGTTTAATGTTATTATATGGTTTTGTTACATATGTAGCTGGGGGATTATTAGATTTTAAAGCCTTAAAAATTGGAGCAATGTGTTCATTTGTATGTGCCTTTATATCTATTTTTGTAGGAGATTCTGAACAACTACTTTGTCTTTCTTTTGCTGTATTAGGTAGTTATATCATTCCAGGACACTTACTAAATAAAGCCTACAAATCACAAGATAATGTTTAAAGACCTAGATCCAATATTACATTCTCAATTAAGACTTGCTATAATATCTCTATTAGTATCTGTAAAAGAAGCAGAGTTTAATTATTTAAAAGCTAAAACAAGTGCAAGTTCTGGTAATTTGAGTGTTCAAATACAAAAACTTAAAGAAGTTGGGTATATTGATATTGAAAAAAAATTCAAAGACAACTATCCTTTAACAATTTGTAAAATAACGAAAGAAGGTATTAAAGCTTTTGATAAGTATGTGAAAGAAATTCAAAACTATATAAACTTAAAAATCAAATAAAATGGAAACAAAAGAAGAATTAAACGAAAGACTATTATGGTCAATAGCTAAAAAACGTGCAAAATTCAAAAAAAGTTTGATTACTTACTTAATCATAAACTCGTTTTTTTGGATTATATGGCTTATCAGTGGAGATTCATATAATTACACTTCTATTCCATGGCCAGCTTGGTCGTGTTTAGGTTGGGGCATTGGAGTAGCATTTCAATATGCAGACGCTTATCTTTTCCATGACAAAATAGATAGTATTCAAAAGGAATATGAAAAATTGAAAAATAAAGGAGAGTAAAATTTGATACACAGCTCCTGAAATTCTATCTATATTATTGATTTGAATTCTGTAAGACATAATAATGATTCAAGAAAAATAAAAATGGCTACCTCAAAAGTGAGATAGCCATTTTTAATGTGATTTTAAAAAATCTTAGTAATTACCTTTTAAGGTTACACCTTGTCCGATTTTTTGTAAAGCAGTAATATAAGCTGCAATGCGCATGGATGTTTTAAACTCTGCAGCATTATTCCAAACATGAGAAAATGCAATTTCCATTTTCTCATCATGTTTAGTATTAACCTCGTTTTCTGTCCAATAATAACCAGCCTTATTTTGAACCCACTCAAAATAAGAGACAGTAACACCTCCACTATTTGCTAAAATATCAGGTACTACGATAATTTTTCTTTCATTCAATACATGGTCTGCCTCAGGAACTGTTGGACCGTTAGCTCCTTCAACAATTAATTTTGCTTGAATATTATGAGCAATTTCTTCAGTAATTACATTTTGTAACGCTGCTGGCACTAATACATCACATTTACAGGTTAATAAATCGTTAGCACCAATCTCAGTGCCACCTGTAAATCCTTTTAAAACTCTGCTATTTTTTGCAGCGAAATCTAAAGCGGCTTTAATATCTATTCCTTTTTCGTTATAAAACGTAGCAGTATGATCTCCTATAGCCACAATTTTAATTCCTTGTTCATGTAATAAACGAGCAGCATGAGAACCTACATTACCAAAACCTTGAACAGCTGCAGTTACCGATTTTGGATCTAAGTTCATTTTTTTAAGTGCCGCTAATGTATTTACCATTACACCACGTCCAGTTGCAGCATCTCTACCTAAAGAGCCACCAACTACAATTGGTTTTCCAGTAATAACACCTGGAGAATCTTCACCTGTTACTTTATTAAATTCGTCTAGCATCCATGCCATTTCACGTCCACTTGTTCCCATATCTGGAGCTGGAATATCTTTATTTACACCAAAAACATCCTTCATACTCTTAGCATACGCACGTGATAATCTTTCTAATTCACCAACACTCATAGAACGTGGGTCGCATTTAATACCACCTTTGGCACCACCATAAGGTAAGTTAGCCACCGCACATTTAAAACTCATCCAAGCCGCTAATGCCATCACTTCATCTTGATTTACATCCATAGCATAACGAACTCCACCCTTGCTTGGGCCTAATATGGTTGAGTGAACAACACGATATCCTTCAAATACTTGAACTTTACCATTATCCATCATAATTGGTAAACTCACTTTTACTTGTTTCATTGGGTTACGTAAAATCGTAGCCACATCTTCCGATAAGTTCATCAATTTAGCTGCTACATCTAAGCGTGCTAATACAGCATCAAACATCGATTCGTGTGCTTGTGCTTTTGCGGTTTGGGTTGACATAATTTCTATTTTTTTTATTTTAAATTATCTAACAAAGGTAATAATAAAAGATAGGTTTGCAAGGTTTATAAACATGATAAAAGACATTTACATCTTTTAACTTCTTATCAAAATTATATCCGAAATAAACATAGTTCTGTCGATTAAAACACCCAAATTATATAAATTATTTGAAAAGAGTGAGGTATAAATAAATAAAAGGCGACACAAATAATAAACTATCAAAACGGTCTAAAATACCGCCATGTCCTGGCATTATTTTTCCTGAATCTTTAACCCCTGCTTGCCTTTTAAACATTGACTCCACTAAATCTCCAACTGTTCCAAATACAGATACAAGCATTGCAATAACTATCCAATGAACCAATTCCAATTCATCAATCCATTGAGCTATCAAAAACGAAGCGCCAATGGTTAAAATTGCTGCGCCAACTGTGCCTTCCCATGTTTTTTTCGGAGATATACGTTCAAATAGTTTATGCTTACCAAAAAAACTACCTACTAAATATGCACACACATCATTAGTCCAAATTAATAAAATAATACCTAATACATAATGTGGGTTATAGTTTATTTGACTAGTTATATTTACATCAGCAATTTTATTTAATAATACAAAAGGAACTACTGCATACATAACGCCAGTAATGGTGTATGAAATATTTTTAAACGAATATTCACTGGTATCAAATAAAGCCCGAATAAATACAAGAAAAACACACACTATAATACCAGCCAACAAACTAGAAGTAGATAGAAGTGTATGGTAACTTAAAAGATTAGAAATATAAACGAACAGCGCAATTAAATATCCTAACCATTTATAGGGTTTTGCACCTACCCACTCTGTTAAAATATAAAACTCATATAATCCCCAAATAGAAATAATAAGAAATAATATTGTAAATGAAAGCGTATGAAATAAAATACAGCTTAATAAGACGGCTACAAATATTGCTGCCGTTATCGTTCGCGTGGTAAATGTTTTAACATCAAATGCCATAAAAAAATCCCTCTTGTATTTAAAGAGGGATGTCTTATATTAGTTTATTTTATGCAGTAACCGATAAGGCCTCGTAACACTTTACTTCACCAGCATCACCTAAGTAATTGGCTTCTATCTTTACCAAACCAATTTGTTTTAATTGATCTCTATTTAAAGGCTTAACAGGAACCCAAGTATCATCTATCACCTTTAAATCTACATCTTTTCCTATTAAAATTTGGTTTAATTGTTTTTGGGTTAAAAACACACAACCCTCTCCTTCTTCTTCTTCAGCCGCAATTAAAACAGTACCTACCACTTTAAGTTTAGGAACTTCTGGTTTGTAGGTAAACGATAATCCTTCTTGAGTATTTTGCTCAATATATTTTATTCCGAGTAAATGAATATCCGCCATAATTCAATAAGTATTAATAAGGTTACAATTTTAACGATAAAATCCCTCTAATCAAACAAATTAGAGGGATTTATTTCAACGATTTTTGAATTATGTTAATAATTTTATTTAAATATAGTTATCTTTTTAACAGTGCTCATCTCAGAGTTATACACTTTTACCAAATATAATCCATTACTTAAGTTACTTGTTTTAATGGTATTTTGGAAATCTAATTGAGACAAGGTGCTCACTAATTGACCATTACTATTATAAATATCACACACTAAATTTTGTGGAATTACCTTAGTTAGATTCAAATAAAAAGTTTCGCCTGCAGGATTAGGATACACAAATACGTAATCACTGAAGTTGTTTTTAATCTCTGGTAAGCCAACTGTAGAACAACCTACAGGAGAAGCGGCTAATGATATTCGTGCAGGATCGGTGTTAATATACGAGTACATCCTTGCTTTTTGTCCCTTAGTAAACATGGCCATACATGAATCAGAAGAGTAATCCATATAATTTTCTACCATATCAGGTGGGTCAATTGTTCCCCAAAAACTTGACTCATTGGAACAAGAATTAATTGTAAAGTTACAATCTGTTTGCGACTTAGCAGCCTGATTTGGAGTATCATCTACAAAATCTGTTGAGTCGCATTGACCACTAGAACCACTATCATCATCAGCCCAAATATGACGCATACCAAAGAAATGGCCTATTTCGTGAACCGCAGTTTTTCCTAAATTACTTGTAGCTACTGCTCCTACTCCATAACCAAAATATTCACTTTGTATAACAACGCCATCTAAAGCAGGACTTGTACCTGGAAAAGTAGCATACCCCAATACAAACACATTCCCAAAAATACTCATATCACACACCCAAATATTTAAGTATTTATCATTAGGCCAAGGATCGTCGCCATTAGTTGAAGAACTTTTTACTTTATCCATATTTAAGATTGGATCAAATCCCGCATTAGAAGGTGCAGATTTTCTAACTATACCCGTTGTTGGATTTCCAAGTGGATCAGTTGCTGCTAAGCAGAATTGAATTTCAATATCAGCACCTAAAGAATCAAATTCAGATCGAACATGAGCATAATTTGAATTTAATTTTCTATAACATTCATTTAAGATGCTAATTTGTCTTACAATTTGAGTATCAGGAATATTTTGTACAGTATTTTTATAAACCACATGCACTACCACAGGAATTGTGATAACAGTGTTTTGCTGTTTTAATGCATTAGCTTTGTTTATAGGATTGGCCAACCAATTTTTGGCTAATAAATCTGCCTGCACTAACATTGATTTACTTTGGGCATTTTGTAATTGTAAATGATAGGCTGGCATTGTGGCACATTTATCTATGTTCTGCGCTTTTAAAATTAAAAACGCACTCATAAAAGTTGCTGAGAAAAGTAATTTTTTAATCATAGTTTCAATTTTTTCGGTTGCGTATAAAGATACGTAATTAAACGTAAAATTACCTTAAGAAAAATTACTGCAGATGATAAAAAAATAAGACAGTAGATGGAATGTTATGGTACATCTAATTCAGGGGAAGTAACGACATTACTCTTATTTCCAGCAGCATCTAGTAAATAAAATACATACTTAACTTTTTTAACTTGACTAGTGTGCCGGTATTGTTGCAATTTTACACTAATTTCTCCACTAATTGGTTTCCCTTTATATGAATCAGTTGGTGCCTTTACAATATAGCCGACCCTAAGTGTATCATTATTATTCCAATTATAATACGCTGTATATTTATCCGATATGGTGTCAAAATAATAATAAGTGTACCAAAATGTTTTAGTCGTGTCATCTTGTCCAACACCAATATCGCCATTGCCATCAGTAAACTTAGCTACCAACACTCCTGAATCGCCGGTATATGGCATAAAATCTTTATATTCAACTTCAGGAACTTCTGAATACGTTTTTTTCTTTACGCAAGCATAAAACAAACCACTTACAAATAACAAGAAAAATAAATATTTAAAAAAAAGAGACTTCATTAATATTTCAGCATAAATTTACAAAAAATAATTTAAACTCATAGTTGCCTAGTCTTAAAAACATACAAAATCAAGTATTTAATCTCCATTTTAACTCAACAGACGATGAGTTTAATGCTATTTGTTTGGATGTTTTTCAGTATCAAATTCAACACAACTTAGTTTACAAACAATACATAACTAATTTAAAAACAGATATTAATAAGGTTTCACACTACCATCAAATTCCGTTTTTACCAATTGAGTTTTTTAAAACACAATGCGTAGTAAGTTCAGAGACATTAAATAATACTACCTGTTTTACAAGCAGTGGTACTACTGGGCAGCAAGTTTCTAAACATTATGTAACTGATATACAACTTTACGAAACCTCCTTTTTAAAAGGATTTGAATTATTTTATAGCGACCCTCATCAATATTGTATTTTAGCTTTATTACCAAGCTATTTAGAGCGCGAAGGTTCGTCTTTAGTTTATATGTGCGATAAACTAATTCAGAAATCCAAACATCCCATGAGTGGCTTTTATTTGCACAATATTGATGAATTGATTAAAACCATTGAAATTTTAAAAAGCACTCCCCAAAAAGTTTTAATAATAGGTGTGAGTTATGCCTTATTAGACCTAGCTGAACGTGGCGTTTCTCTAAATCATCAATTTATAGTAATGGAAACGGGTGGCATGAAGGGCAAAAGGAAAGAATTATTAAAAGAAGAACTCCATCAGATTTTAAAAGAGAAATTAGAAGTAACTTCTATTCATAGCGAATATGGCATGACAGAGCTTTTGTCTCAGGCTTATTCAAAAAAAAATGGATTATTTGAAACACCCCCTTGGATGAAAATATTAATTAGAGATGTTTATGATCCTAAAACAATTGTAAATACTAATAAAAGTGGAGGAATAAATGTCATTGATTTGGCAAATCTAAATTCTATTTCATTTATTGAAACTAAAGACTTGGGAAGAACTCTACCCAACAATCAATTTGAAATACTAGGTAGATTTGATAATAGCGATATAAGAGGTTGTAACTTAATGATTCAATAAAAATGAGTAATATCCAAACGAACGATTTTTTTGATCAAGTATATCAAGTAGTGAGATTAATTCCTAAAGGAAGAGTAACAAGTTATGGCGCTATTGCTAATTACTTGGGAGCTAAAAAATCATCGCGCTTAGTTGGGTATGCCATGAATGCTGCTCATACTCAAAAAAAGACTGTACCAGCACATCGTGTTGTAAATAGAAATGGAGAGCTTACTGGAAAACATCATTTTAAAACACCATTTGAAATGCAAGAACTTTTAGAGAAAGAGAAAATAGAAATTAAAAATGATAGAATTGTTGATTTTAAAAAATACTTTTGGAATCCAACAGTAGAATTAGCATTATAAAAGTGCTAAAATTGATATATTTGCTCCCTTTATGCAACAAAAGAAATTTGTTAAAAATATTGCCTTTCTCATCATCCTCAATTTGCTTATTAAGCCATTTTGGCCATTAGGAATTGAACCTGCCGTTCAAAAAGCAGTAGGAAATGTAGCTTATGGTGAATATGCCATTTTATTTAACTTCTCTTTCTTACTAAATATTATTTTAGATTTTGGAGTAACACAATTTAATAACCGAAATATTGCTCAAAACAATCATCTATTAACCAAGCATTTTAGCAGTTTATTCTCACTAAAATTGGCATTAGGCGTGGTGTATTTTATAATAACCTTATTACTTGGTTATTTTATTGGCTACGACTATCGTTATATGAAACTATTGTTTGTATTAACAATCAATCAATTTTTAATTAGTATGATTTTATATCTGCGCTCCAGTTTATTAGGGTTGCATCTATTTAAAACAGACAGCTTTGTTTCGGTAGCAGATAGAATTATCATGATTGTTATTTGTATTGGTTTGATATTAGGATGGTTCGGAATACAAATAGATATTATGATTTTTGTTTACACTCAAACATTAGGTTACTTACTTACAGCTATTATTGCTTTTATGACGGTGTATTACAAAACCGAACATTTTACCCTAAAATGGAATTGGCCATTTAGCTTAATGATTCTAAAACAAAGTTTTCCTTTTGCAATTTTAGTTTTATTAATGACTTTCTATAATCGCTTGGATAGTGTTATGCTAGGATATATTCTTCCACAACAAAACATGTATGTGTTTTATTTACTAGAAAAAATAAATGATACGCCTAAACTAATGGCTTATCAGCCCATACATGATATAGTTATTTCATCACAACATCTAGCAGTGAATACTGGCGCATATCAAGCTGGAATTTATGCAAAAGCATTTCGTTTATTAGAAGCTGGGAATATGATCTCGTATCTATTTTCTATACAATTAATTCCAATATTTAGTAGAATGATTAAATTAAAAGAGAATGTAGAACAACTTGTGAAGTTGTCTTTTATATTATTAGTTACGCCAGCGTTGGTTGTTTCAGTTGGATGTTTCTTTTATAATCATGAACTGTCTGCTATCATTAATCATGGTGTTACCGATTCAGCAAAAGAATTTAGCATTCTGATGTTATGTTTTACTGCGGTATCAGTTACATATATTTTTGGAACCTTATTGACAGCTAACGGAAATTTAAAACAATTAAACTCAATGGCAGTTGTTGGAATTTTAATAAACGTGGTGTTAAACTTTATTTTAATACCTCATTATAAAGCTTACGGAAGTGCAATATCCAGTTTAGTAACTCAATTTTTTACAGCAGGTATTCAAATTTATTTTGCGTATAAAATATTTAAGTTTAAAATAAATACACGCTTAATACTTTCTTTAATAATATATTTAATTGGAATAATTGTTTTTAATTATTTTTCACTCACTTTCACTAACAATTGGCTAATAAATTTTGCAATCATGGTTGTGTTTTGTGGAATTTGGGCATTCCTTTCAGGATTACTCAGTATCAAATCGATTTTACGTTTTGTAAAATACCAATAAACAATACTTACCTTAATTTATAATTCAATTAAATCAAATTGTTTATCCATTCTGATACCTCTTTCTGTACGATTAAGAGTACAACATTCAATGCTTGGATCGTGTTCAAAAAACAAAACGTAATTATTTTCAAGAGCTTGCTTTAGCATCATTTCTTTTTCTTGTAGAGTATTTAAAGGTCTCATGTCATAACCCATTACATAAGGAATAGGGATATGACCAGCAGATGGAATTAAATCGGCCATAAATGCAATGGTAGTGTTTTTATATTGAATAATGGGCAACATCATGGCTTCGGTATGCCCAAATACTTCTTGTATTTTAAATCCAGGAATCAACCCTTGAGTACTGTCAATAAATTTTAACTGACCACTTTCTTGAATTGGTAAAATATTTTCTTTTAAAAAACTAGCCTTTTCTCTTGGATTAGGATTTATTGCCCAATCCCAATGTTTTGGATGTGTCCAATAAGTAGCGTTTTTAAAGGCGGGTGTTAATTTTGTTCGGTCGCTGTTATATATAATACTACCTCCACAATGGTCGAAATGCAGATGAGTTAAAAACACATCGGTGATATCATCTCTATGAAAACCATGTTTAGCTAACGATTTATCTAAAGTATCATTACCATGTAAATAATAATATCCAAAAAACTTATCGTCTTGTTTGTTACCCATACCGTTATCAATTAATATCAATCTGTTGCCGTCTTGTACTAACAAACAACGCATTGCCCAACTGCACATATTGTTTTCATCGGCAGGGTTTATTTTATTCCAAATTGACTTAGGAACAACGCCAAACATAGCACCTCCATCTAATTTAAAATGACCTGTGTTTATGGAATATAACTGCATAATATTTTATTTTAAATGACTTCTTCTATTCTTCTCTTTAATAATTAAATTTAATTCTCGTCCAGTTTGCCCTTTTACAGATGTGTTTTCCTGTGCTCTACGAATTAAATATGGTAAAACTTCTTTTACTGGCCCATAAGGCACATATTTACACACATTATAACCAGCAATACTTAGGTTATAGCTAATGTGATCGCTCATGCCAAATAATTGAGAAAAATAGATTCGTTTGTCATTTATTGCTATTTGATTTTCCTGCATGAGTTTAACTAAATACATACTACTTTCTTCATTATGAGTTCCTGCGCATAAACCCATCATACTAATATGTTTTACACATTCTTCTAGTGCTAAATTATAATCTTTATCAGAATCAGATTTAGTTTCTTGAATTGGAGATGGATAATTTTTAGCGGTTGCTCTTTCTCTTTCCTTCTCCATATATGCGCCCCTTACAAGTTTAGCACCTACAAAATAACCCTTACTTTTGGCATTGGTAATAGTTTCTTTCAAAAAAGTTAGTCTGTCTTTACGATATAATTGAAATGTGTTATAAATGATTACACTTTGTTGATTGAATAACGCCATGTTTTCATCAGCTAAAGCATCAATTGCTGGTTGAATCCAACTTTCTTCGGCATCTATAAATAAAGGCTGGTTTGCTCTACTAGCCTCCTGACAAATGGCAGTTACACGTTGTTTTACTCTACTGTATTCTTCTTGTTCAGCAGTTGTTAATGTTTCATTTGCACTAACTTTAACCAGTAAATCAAAACGGGCTAAACCAGTTACCTTAAACACACAAAACGGGATAAATGAATTCCCTTTAGCTTTATGAATGGTTTCAATTGTTTCTTTTTTACAAGCTTCAAAGTCGCTTTCAGTTTCTTTACCTTCAACACTATAATCTAAAATAGTTCCAATGTTAAACTTGCCAAGCTCTGCAATGGTTGTATCGCATTCACGTATTGTTTCTCCTCCTACAAATTGTTTAAAAATGGTATTTTTAATTAATCCTTTAAACCCTAAATTTAACCCTAATGGCGCTAGTTTAGCTCCCATCTTTACTAATGAAGGGTTCCCAACTAGTTTGAATAACCAGTAAGATTGTTTTAAATCACTATTTGATTTTGCTTTAAAAGCATTTTCAGTATTATCGAATGAAATCATAATTTTTTAATCCTCACAAATTTACATAAAGATTTATGAACTTGTTGAAAGATAAATCGTATTTTTGCTCATGCTTGTTGCCGATTTAATAACAGACGAAATTCCTCCGCTTAAACATACCGATACGGTAGAGTTAGCATTAGATTGGATGGAACAATTTAAAGTGTCACATTTAGCTGTTGTGAAAAATAGAGAACTTTTGGGTTTGGTATTTGAACACGACTTAATGGACTATAATCATCCCGAAGAAAAAATTGAAGATCTAAAGATTAATTTATTAAAACCAATCATACATACTCATCAGCACACTTACGATTTATTAAAATTAATGATGTCATTTAATTTAACGCTCATTGCAGTATTAGATGATAAAGATCAATACAAAGGTTGTATTACTTTAAAAGGGTTATTACAAAACATTTCTACAATGGCTTCGGTGCAAAATGTAGGAGGTGTAATCGTTATTGAAATGAATCAAGCAGATTATTCATTAACTCAAATAGCAAGTATTGTAGAAGGAAATGATGCTAAAATATTAAGTGCTCATGTGTCATCGGTACCTGATAGCACAAAAGTAGAAGTAACTATAAAAATTAATAAAGAAGATTTATCGCGTATTTTACAAACTTTTTATCGTTACAATTACAATGTAAAAGCTTCGTTTCAAAATAGTGATTTTGATGGAGGTATAAAAGATCGTTTTAATGAATTTCTTCATTTCTTAAATATCTAATTTATACGCAGAATATATGACTATTGCGATATATGCGAGAAATACAAAGGATAATTTCCCTGATTATTTAGAGCGTTTATTAAAAATTGCTTCTGCAGAAAATTTTTCTGTTATCGTATATGAACCGTATTTAGAATATTTAAGCTCTGAATTTCATAAAACATTTAACACGCCTGTATTTTCATCATCGGAGCAACTAATCGCCAAAGCTGATTTTGTAATATCATTAGGAGGTGATGGGACCATGTTGGAAACACTTGAATTAGTTCGTAAATCGGGTATTCCAGTATTAGGTGTTAATACAGGCCGTTTAGGCTTTTTAGCAACTGTTTATAAAGAGGATTTTGAAAAAGCAATTACATTATTAATTCAAGAAAAATACACTTTAGATAAACGAGAACTCATTGAGTTAGATAAATCGATTGCTTGTTTCAACGATGTAAATTATGCTTTAAATGAATTTACAATTCATAAGAAAGAATCAAGTGCCATGATTAACATTGATACTTATGTTGATGGCGTTTTCTTAAATTCATATTTTGCAGATGGTTTAATTATTTCAACCCCTACTGGCTCTACAGCTTATTCATTAAGTTGTGGGGGGCCAATTATTATGCCCGATTCAGATAATTTTATCTTAACTCCCATTGCACCACACAATTTGAATGTTCGGCCAATTGTAATTTCTAATAATAAAATCTTAAGTTTTAATGTAAGTGGCAGATCGGATGAGTACAATGTGTCTCTAGATTCTCGTTCACATACTATCAAAAACAATACAACATTAAAAATTAAACTAGCTGATTTTAAATTTAACATGGTTTGTTTAGAAGGACAACATTTTTTCGAAACACTACGTAATAAACTATTATGGGGACTTGATAAACGCCATTAATCAATAAAATCATAAATAACTAAAAATAAAAGTTCAACAATAAAATAAATACTTAATTTTAAACACTGATTAATTTTAAACTTCTAACATTATGTCATTTATTCACAACATTGCCGCTAGGCAAATTTTAGATTCGAGAGGAAATCCAACCATAGAGGTAGATGTAGTAACCGATCAAGGTATCCTTGGAAGAGCAGCTGTGCCTTCTGGAGCATCAACTGGAATTCATGAAGCAGTAGAGTTACGCGACAACGATAAGTCACAATATTTAGGCAAAGGTGTTTTAAAAGCAGTAAACAATGTAAATACTTCTATTGCTGAACGCTTAAAAGGTATGTATATTTTTGATCAAGCTGCAATTGATGCAGCTATGATTGAATTAGATGGTAGTGCTAATAAAGGGAATTTAGGTGCAAATGCCATTTTAGGTGTTTCATTAGCAGTTGCAAGGGCCGCTTCTGAAGAATGTCGCCAACCACTTTATAGGTATGTAGGTGGTGTAAATGCCAACATTTTACCTATTCCCTTAATGAATATTTTAAATGGCGGTTCGCATGCCGATAATGGCATAGATTTTCAAGAATTTATGATTATGCCTGTGGGTGCCGAGACATTTAGTGATGCATTAAGAATGGGAACTGAAGTGTTTCATCATCTAAAGGCTGTATTAAAATCCCAAGGTTTAGCTACTAATGTAGGTGATGAAGGCGGATTCGCTCCAAATTTCAAGAATAATGAAGAGGCCATCAAAGCTGTGATGCAAGCCATCGAAAAAGCTGGTTACAAAGCTGGAGAAGATATTTACATTGCTATGGATGCAGCTTCATCTGAGTTTTATAATAATGACGAGAAAGTATATCATTTTAAAAAATCTACTGGTGATAAATTAACTTCCTCTCAGATGGTTGATTTTTGGGCTGATTGGAGAAAAAAATATCCTATTCTTTCTATCGAAGACGGCTGTGCCGAAGAAGATTGGGATGGCTGGAAATTATTAACTGATAAAATTGGTAGTAATACACAATTAGTAGGCGATGATTTATTTGTAACTAATGTGAATTTCTTATCAAAAGGAATTAATATGGGTGTTGCAAACTCTATTTTAGTTAAAGTAAATCAAATTGGTACACTTACTGAAACTATTAATGCTGTTCAATTAGCGCAAACTAATAGTTACACTTCGGTAATGAGTCATCGTAGTGGCGAAACCGAAGACACAACAATTGCAGACTTAGCAGTAGCTTTAAATTGTGGGCAAATCAAAACAGGTTCCGCTTCTCGAAGCGACCGGATTGCAAAATACAATCAATTATTGCGTATCGAAGAACAACTTGGTGATTACGCGCGCTATATTGGTAAAGACTTTAAGTTTTTAAAATAAAATAGTAAATTTTATAATAAAAAAAGCTGTCTTTTTTGAGACAGCTTTTTTTATTTAATTTATTTTATTTCTAATTATTGTTTAGCTGCTTTCTTAATTGTTTTTCCAATCGTTTTCCCTGCCTTTGCATAACATTCTGATATACGAGTTGAAGCATCAAAATCAAATCCAGAGAATTGAGAACCAGGAACATTTTTTAAAACACCAACTGACAATACCTTAGAAGGATCTGCTGTTTCTACAATAGAGATTTCGAAATCGCAATAAGCAGGTTGTTTTGTTAAACCAATATTAAACCCAGGTTCTGTTTTAGTAGTATGTACAATTAATGTGTATTTTGCACTTGCCTTATCTCTACCTCCAGCAATTACCTCACCAGCTTCTTTACTAAACAATTCTTCAAACTTTGGATAAAAAACTCTTTCTCGATTTTCTACCCAAGCTTTTGCCCAAGTATCACCTTTACCAGCTTCTTTTTTATTATAATCTTCTGTTTTTTCTTTCACATACTCCGCTTCTGCTTGTTTTCTACCCACTGTCATGTTACTAAAATCGTATTTTATTAAGATTTCTTTTTGTCCTTTAAGGTAAGATAAATCCTTACCAGTAGTCCATTTTTGTGCATTAGCTGATACTGATACTAATAAGCCAGCAGCTAAAATAAATTGAGTCAGTTTTTTCATAGTAATAATTTTTAAAACAAATTAAATCAAATTATATATAAAAACAAATACCACCAATTGGGTATTTTCTATGAATTTTGTCATTTTACAAATAAAGATGAATTTTATAGATACTTTTGATGTTGAATTAAGATAATAGAGGCTTTTGGGCATTTAAAGGTATTTTCGTAATATTACAGTCTTTAAAAAAACAGATAATATGGCAACTGATAATTTTCAGGCTCACGATTACTATTTGATGGATGAGCTTTTAACTGATGAACACAAATTAATTAGAGAAACTGCTCGTGCTTGGGTTAAAAAAGAAGTTACACCTACTGTAGAAGATTTTGCTCAAAAAGCAGAGTTTCCGAAGCACTGGATTAAAGGCTTAGCTGAGATTGGCGCTTTTGGACCATATATTCCAACTGAATATGGTGGACCTGGGTTAGATCAAATATCTTATGGAATTTTAATGCAAGAAATTGAAAGAGGCGATAGTGGTTTGCGTTCTACGGCATCTGTTCAAAGTTCATTAGTAATGTATCCTATATACTCTTATGGAAGTGAAGAACAAAAAAGAAAATACTTACCAAAATTAGCAACTGGCGAATTAATGGGTTGTTTTGGGTTAACCGAACCCGATCACGGGAGTAATCCAGGTGGCATGTTAACTAATTTTAAAGATGCAGGAGATGGAAAACACGTGGTGTTAAATGGAGCTAAAATGTGGATAAGTAATGCACCATTTGCGGATATTGCAGTAGTGTGGGCCAAAGATGATGCTGGAGATATTAGAGGGTTAGTGGTAGAGCGTGGCATGAAAGGTTTTACTACTCCAGAAACTCATGGAAAATGGAGTTTGCGTGCAAGTGCCACTGGCGAATTAGTTTTTGATAATGTTTTAATACCTAAAGAAAATATCTTTCCAACAATTAAAGGATTGAAGGGCCCGTTAGGATGTTTAAATAGTGCACGTTATGGTATTGCTTGGGGTGTAATAGGTGCAGCTATGGACTGTTATGATAGTGCTTTACGATACAGTAAAGAACGTATTCAATTTGGTAAACCAATAGGAGCGTTTCAACTAACTCAAAAAAAATTAGCTGAAATGATTACCGAAATCACTAAAGCGCAATTACTTACTTACCGTTTAGGTCAACTTAAAAATGAGAATCGTGCTACACCAGCACAAATAAGTATGGCTAAACGAAATAACGTTAATATGGCTCTTCAAATTGCTAGAGAAGCACGTCAAATACATGGCGGTATGGGTATTACTGGTGAATATCCAATAATGCGCCACATGATGAATTTAGAATCTGTAATAACTTATGAAGGCACACACGACATTCATTTATTAATTACTGGAATGGACGTTACTGGATTTAACGCCTTTTCATAACAGATAATACAATAGAACTAAAAAAGCTCAGTTAATCAACTGAGCTTTTTTTAATTTATAGTTATCACTCACTATTGAATTAGCAATTTAAATAATTGCGTTCCATCTTTAGTATTTACTTTTACATAATAAATACCTTTAGCAAATGAAGACAGATTAACGTTTACTTGGGTAACATTTGTAAACCTTTCATTACTTACAACTTGCCCCATTGTATTTGTAATTTCAATTTTCATTCTTTCCTCTAGCTGAATTGAACTTACTGTAAATATTCCATTGTTTGGATTAGGGTACATACTTAGATGAGAAGTACTATGTTGTAACTCTTCAATTTTTGTAGAGAAAGAAACACAGGTTGTTTCCGTATCAACACATCCTTTAGCATCTGTCACAATTACCGTATAACAACCTACTGCTAAATTCCCAATGGTTGGTGTATTTGCAGAAATTGGAGTCCAAGAATAAGTATATGGAGTAGTTCCACCCGATACACTTGCCGAGACTGCACCATTTGTACAAGAACTACAAGTAGCGTTTGTACTTGAAGCAGTAGCAGATAATGCTGTAGGCTGAGTTAAAGAAACAATTGTTGAAGTACTACATCCGTTAGCACTTGAAACCTGTAATGTATATACTCCTGCACATAATGCGGTACAACTAGCAGAAGTACATACTACCGAAGCTTGTGATAATTGGTATGTATATGGTGCTGTAGCACCTGAACCATTTGAATTTAACACACCATTACATTGCCCAAAACAAGATGG
>JADLER010000112.1 GCA_020846025.1 Bacteroidia bacterium
AAAAGGTGGGAAAGAGTAAAGATAGCTTATGATTGCTTAGTACACGCACAAGGAGAATTAACTTCAAACTTTATAGGTACAATAAAAAATCGTTATGCAACAAATGAAACCGATGAGTTTTTAAAACCAATTATTTGCACGGATGAAAACAACAAACCAATTGCTACCATTACTGAAGATGATGTAGTAATTTGTTTCAACTTTAGAACCGATAGAGGCAGAGAAATTACCCAAGCCTTATCACAAGAAAGTTTTCAGGAACATAACATGCACAAGCTGTCATTGTACTATGTTACACTTACCGAGTACGACAAATCTTTTGAGAATATTAAAATAGTATTTCCTGACATTGATTTAAAAATGACCTTAGGTGAAGTATTAGCTTTAAATAAAAAGAAGCAAGTAAGAATTGCAGAAACAGAGAAATATCCGCATGTAACTTTTTTCTTTAGTGGTGGTCAAGAAACTCCCTTTGAAGGAGAAACAAGGCATCTTGCTCCTTCACCAAAAGTAGCAACTTATGATTTGCAACCCGAGATGAGTGCAGAACAAGTATGTGAATTTACTATAACAGAAATGCAAAAAGCAGAAGCCGATTTTATTTGTGTAAATTTTGCAAATGTAGATATGGTAGGGCATACTGGTGTAATTGATGCCGAAATAAAAGCAGTAGAAAAGGTAGATGAATGTTTAGGAAAGATAATTAACGTTGCAACAGAAAAAGGTTATACCCTATTGGTAACTGCTGACCACGGTAATGGTGAGTATATGATAAATGAGGTGGACGGAACACCTAATACTGCACATACTACCAATGAAGTACCTTGTATTATGGTAAATGGACCAAAACAAAGACTTAAGCCGGGTCGTTTGGCTGATTTTGCCCCAACAATTTTGCAATTGCTTGGTATAGATAAACCACAACAAATGACTGGAGAAAGTTTGCTATGCGATTAGTTTTGTCCATTTTACTTTTTTCATTCTTAGGCTGTTCATCTGCAATAGAACAATCCGAATTGGTATTTGACACGAAATCATTTTTTCTAAACGAAGCCAATCGTTTATCAAATGATAAGGTAGGATTAATAAAACATTTAAGATATAACACAGAAACGGATAGTATTTTTAAAAGAGATTCTGTAAACTGGCAAGACGAACTCCAATCATTTATTCAAATTGATTTAGCAAAACCATCGTATAAAAAGTCGTATGCAACAAAACGAATAGAACTAAATAATGAAGCTTACCAAATAGAATACGTTGTAAAAGATAGCTTACTTAAAATAAAACGTGTATTGATTTCATTTAATTCAAAAGATTCGGTTGAGTCAATTGCAATATTTACAAAGAAAGAAAACAGTTATTACAACCAACTAACTCATTTAACCTACAACATCCATAATGGATACTACATTGAAACTACCCAACAAACATTAAAAATGGACAGTACTTTGTTTGCTATTAAGGGTGAGTTTACACGCTATTAAAATTAATCTAACGAAACCGATTGTCCTAATGATGGAATAAGAATATTTTTAAATCCTACCTTTTCAAGTTTTTCTTGCAATGATAGTTGTGCTTCGTATTCACCATGTACCAAAAACACATGCTTTACTTTTTTCGGGTTTTGAGGTTTTAAATAATGTAGTATTTCCATATAATCAGCATGTGCACTAAAGTAGTCCATCTTTTCTACTCTGCATTTCACTTCGTATTGCTCACCAAAAATTCGTACCTGTTTGCTTCCGGCTTTTAATTGCCCTCCCAAGCTTTCAGGTGTACAATACCCTACTATTAAAATTGTGTTTTTGGGGTTTAAAATATTATTTGCTATATGATGTTTTACTCTACCGGCTTCAGCCATACCTGATGCAGAAATTATAATACAAGGCTCTTTTAGTTTATTTAAAAGTTTGGATTGATTTACATCGGATATATACGTTAAATTTTTAAAACCAAATGGGTCTGAATCAAAATGCAAATACTCCAAAAACTCATTATTATAACACTCTTCATGCTTGCGAATAACTGCTGTTGCCTTTACCGATAATGGGCTATCTACATAAACTTTTATAGCCGGCAACAATCCTTTATTAGCAAACTTATCCAGCATATATACCAAGTCTTGTGTTCTATCAACACTAAATGCCGGAATAATTAATTTTCCTTTATTAATTACACATGTTTCTTGTATAACATGTAATAATTGTTTCTCAATATCTGGTGGTGTTGGGTGTAATCGGTTGCCATAAGTGCTCTCACAAATTAATACATCGCATTGACGGAATGGCTGTGGCTTACGAAGGATTTGATCATTAAAACGACCAATATCTCCGGTAAATGTTATTTTAGTTTTTTTTCGGTTTTTAGTTGATATATCAAGGTTTATTGCTGCACTACCAAGTAAATGCCCGGCATCAGTAAATGTAAGATAAATTCCTTTTTCAATTTTTATAGTTTCATCATACTCAACCGGAACCATAAGTTTTAAGGTTTTCTCAACATCTTCTACATCGTATAATGGTTCAAGCAATTCTTCATTTCTTTTTGCCCTTCGTTTATTAATAAATCGAACCTCTTCGCTTTGTATAAATGCCGAGTCCATTAACATAATTTCACACAATGAAATTGTAGCCGGTGTTGCAAGTATTAACCCGGAGAAACCTTGATTAACAAGACGAGGAAGCAAGCCACTATGGTCAATATGTGCATGTGATAAAATTACATAATCGATTTCACTTGGGTTAAATCCGAAGTGATAATTCATTTCATCCTTATTATGCAATTGCCCTTGAAATAAGCCACAGTCTAATAAGATAGTTTTTCCGCTATCGGTACGAATTAAATGCTTACTTCCGGTAACAACGCGTGCTGCACCATAAAACTGAATATCCATTTCTACTTAATTGTTTTAGCTTGATTCCAATATACATCCATTTCAGCCAAAGTCATATCGGTAATTTTTTTATTAAGTTTAGTAGCCTGAGTTTCGATGTATTGAAATCGTTGTATAAACTTTTGATTTGTTTTTTCTAAAGCATCATCCGGATTTATATTGTACTTGCGCGCTACATTAATCAATGAAAAAATAAAATCACCAAATTCTTTTTCAATCTTATCCTTATCATTACTCTTATTAAACTCCTCCTTTAGCTCAGCTAATTCTTCATCAACCTTAGCCCAAACTTCGTTGGTATTTTTCCAATCGAAACCAACTTGAGCAGCTTTTTCTTGCATACGCAACGCTTTAACTATACTTGGTGTGCCTTTAGCTACACCGCTAAGTACAGATTTATTACCTTCCTTTAATTTTAGTTGTTCCCAGTTTTCTTTTACTTGTTCCTCGTTTTCCACTTTCACATCTCCATAAATGTGAGGATGACGGTGAATTAATTTATCACAAAGACTATTGCATACATCGGCTATATCAAAAAGGGTTTTCTCACTTCCTATTTTTGCATAAAAAATTATATGTAATAAAACATCTCCCAACTCCTTTTTAATTTCTTGCGGCTCATTTTGCAATATTGCATCACTCAATTCATAGGTTTCTTCTATAGTTAAATGGCGCAAACTCTCATTGGTTTGATTTTTATCCCAAGGGCATTTCTCACG
>JADLER010000113.1 GCA_020846025.1 Bacteroidia bacterium
TTAAAACCGAATAATGCAGGTAACATAAAAGGCAGAGCAAATTTTGATAATAGCCAAGCCACTATTTTATTTGATGAATTTAAACTTATGGTTGAAGATAGTATGTGGCAAATGGTAAAATCGGTTCCCATTGTTATTGATACGGCATATCAAGTATCCATTGCATCATTAACTTTATATAATCAAAATCAGTTAATTACATTAGATGGTAAATTATCTAAGAATGTTGATGAACGTTTTGACATCTTTATTCAAAATTTTCAATTAGGACAGTTTAACCCATTTATAAAAGAATCCAAAACAACAATTAGTGGTTCACTAACTGGCGATTGTAACATTTATGGCATATTTGGTAACACCATATTATCCAGCAAAATTAACTTTAAAGATTTTAAGTTTAATAATCGCCTTATTGGGTATGGCGAAATTATTAATGAATATAATAAGGAAGAAGATATTGTAACACTTTCTGGATTTTCCGCCTTTATGAAAGACTCAGAAGGAAATAATTTAAAAAACATAGAGTTTAATGGTGCATATTATCCTAAAAAAGATACAAATAACATAGATATACAATTTAAAGCCGAACCTTTTGATTTAGCACTACTACAACCTTTTGTAAAAGATATTCTTACTTTTAAAATGGGATTTCTAGTAGGGAAAGGTACTGTAAAAGGAAATATTAAAGATCCTCAAGTAAATGCTAAATTTAAATTTTTTAAATGCATCACTGTTGTAGATTATACAAATGTAAGTTATTCGATAAATGGCGAGGTAGAAATTTTACCAAATCAAATACGATTTGACAATGTTGAGTTACGTGATGCACCCAATAAAGGCAGTGTATCTACTGGCAATGTAGGTTATGTGTATGGAAATATTTTCCATAAAAATTTTAAAGATATGCGCATTGACTTTGACATTAACACAAATAAGTTAATGCTTCTAAATACCAATGAGGCACTCAATCCAACTTTTTATGGTACAGCGTATGCTGGTGGAAACATCGGTATTTATGGCTATTTGGAAGATATAAAAATGGAATTAAATTTAAAAACCTATGGTGGCACTTATATCTATATTCCACTCGATGGGCCTTCTGAAATAAACGATAACGATTTTATAAAATTTGTGGCTAAAGACACAATCAAAAAAATAATTACTCCAGTTAGTTCAAATTTATCTCTCGACTTTAATCTTGAAGCTACAAAAGATGCCGAGATACAACTCATTTTTGACGAAAAATCGGGTGATATAATTAAAGCGCGAGGCGATGGAAACTTAAACATGAAAATTGACACAAAAGGCAAATTTGATATGTTTGGGGATTATGTACTTAATACAGGCGATTATTTATTTACCCTCGAAGATTTTATTACTAAACGTTTTGAAATTGAGAAAGGTAGTTCTATACATTGGAACGGCAACGTTTATAAAGCCAATATTGATATTACCGCCAACTACAAACAACGTGCTTCTACTAAACCATTATTTCCTAATGACTCGTTAAACAACTACAACAAACGAGTGCCTGTAGATTGTAAATTATTAATGAAAGGTAAATTAACTTCACCTGATATTAACTTTGGTATCGAGCTTCCTACTATTGATGAAAATACGCGTTCGGCAATTAAAAGTATCATGTCAGATGAAAACGAATTAAAACGTCAGGTATTTTCAATGTTGCTTTTAAGAAGTTTTGTAACGCCTTTAGCATATTCTGGAGGCGGTGGGATTAGCGCTGGAAATGCGGCCGCCGCAACTGGCTCAGAAATGTTAAGCAATAAAGTAAGTAGTTGGCTTAATGGTATTACTAAAGATATGGATATTGGAGTTAATTATCGCCCTGGAGGCACACTCAGTAGTGATGAGCTAGATCTAGCCTTATCTAAGCAATTATTTAATAACCGATTAATAATTGATGGAAATTTTGGTGTTGCTAATAATAGTAATGCCACCAACAATTCAACTATTCAGCGCAATAACAACACTAGTAACTTAATTGGTGATGTATCCATTGAATATAAACTTTCTGAATCGGGGAAATACAGAATTAAAGCATTTAATCGAAGTAATGATAATACACAATCAGCCACAACTGGTGGACCTTTTACACAAGGTGTTGGTATTTTCTACAGAGAAGAGTTTGATACACTCAATCAATTATTTAATCGTTATTTAGATAAACTAAAAAAGAAAAAGAGTAGTTAATTAAGGTTTTACCTCGATAACAAATTTCTTGGTACTTATCGTATCTTTATATTTTATAAGTGAAAATTGCAAAGTATCTTTTCCTTCGTGTAAAGCTTCAAAATTAAAATCAACACCTTTTACACTACCTCTAAAAACCGAGCCTTTATAATGTAATACTTCATTTTGATGAATAGATTGCATTTGCCATATATAGCCAGTGCTATGATCTTCGGGTAAAGTAATTCTAAATTTCTCATTAACCTTCACATTGTTCACATTTGGATATTCCTCATTCATTTGTTGATAAGAACAAGCCGAAATTATGATTGATAAACACAAGGAAAAAGCAAGATTTTTGTATCGTTTATTAGTCATGGCATTATATATACAAAAATAATGGCTATTTTTAAAGTAAATGTACTTTTACAAATTTTAACAAGCAAAAAACAATTACATTTACATTGGCACATCTTTTGAATTATTGATTGTAATAAAAATAAGCAACATGAAACGCATTAGCATAATTATAGTAAGTTTTATAGCAGTTATAAGTTTATGTTCTGCAGGTTATTTTGTTTCAATAAATCAAACATTAGATGAAACAATTCCACAGCCAATAATAAGCAAAGAATTACCAAAAGCTGAAAATGAAGCGTTTAAAGAAGGTGAAATATTATCATATCGCTTACATTATGGTTTAATGGATGCTGGAGAAATTATTATGGAA
>JADLER010000114.1 GCA_020846025.1 Bacteroidia bacterium
CATTCGAAATTGTACCGAAATTAACGGAGGCAGTTAAAGCATTGAAAGCTAGTCAACATTAGAATACTATTGAGTACTTAGTATTTAGTACTTAGATAAAAGCCACCAAGATTTTGGTGGCTTTTTTTATACTGTTAATTGATAATATTAAAAATAAATTTGATAATTTATTTATATTATTTTATATTTGATAGAATATAAGTATGCATTTATTTACAAGAAAACTAACATTGCTTATAAATTTTGTTTTTGTGAATACTTTTGCCTTTTCACAATATACTATAAACAACACTTGTATTGGTGGCAGTGGAAATGAAGTAATTTATCCTAGGTATTTTAATGAAGAAAGTGACAAATATAATTTTAAATTAAATGATGGTGGCAGCATGTATTTTTTTTACACTAACTCAACAGATGGTGATTTTGCGCCTAATAGAGGTTACAACGATTTAGTTATTGTAAAAATAAATAACGACGGTGAAATTGCTTTTAAAAAAAATATTGGCAACTCTTTCTATGAAGACGAGTTTACTGTTAAACAAAGTAAAGACAGCAGCAGGTTTTATATTTTATTAGAAAATCATTCCAATGATTCTGTTTTGGTTAATGGATTTGTTGGTGATGTTACCATTCAGTATGCACTGTTTTGTATAGATAAAAATGGTACAATATTATGGAATAAGATATTGTATGATGAAGTTTGTCATATTGATAATTACTCAAATTCCAATTATCCAAATTGGGTACAGCTATTTCTTGACCGTGATGACAATTGTATTGTACAATATAATAAAATAAAAGTAAATACAGGTGGTAGATTTTATCACATTGACAGCATAAATAATCTTAAGATTGATAAGAATGGAAACACAATTTGGGAAAAAACTAATTCGCCATATTCATTATATAATAATTTTGATTCTTCCTTTCAAATAGATACATTTTATGTTGGAACCACAACATTTACGAATCAATATACTGAAACTGATAATAAGTATTTTTTTTCAGCATACTTATCTAAAAATTATGCTGCTAATAATTTTCAATCTCGTAGTTTAATTTATACTATTGATAAAGTAAATGCAAGCTTTTCTTCTATCCTAATTGATTCTTCTTATAGATTTAATTTTATTGGATTAAAAGACGAATTTATTACTTACGGAAGTTTTGTAAAATTTGTGGTTGATAGCAGTAATAAATATAATTTCTTTCAAATTCGCAAATATGATGAGCAACTTCATCAAATATATGTAAGCGAAAAGATGAATAACACACCAGAACAATTTATATACACAGGTAGTTTTAGTACCAGCATATCTTCATCTTATGATGTTCATCCTTATTTTAACGCTGATAGTAGTCAGGTTTGGTTTAGTACTATTGTAAATACAAGTAGTTTGGGTTATTATATGGGAATGTTGTATAGCTTTGAACTTATCAGTATGAAAACGTATGCCAATATACTAAACGCACAAACTGGTAATGTAGTAGAAATCGACTTGAATAAGAAAAAATATAATTTCTTAATCGATAAAATCAGTAACGAGTTCTTCTATTATTCGATAGATACTTTCTATTCAAGCAATATATACGCACCTGCTCTAATAACAGTTTATAATTTTAACGGTTCCGAATTAAGAAACAGAGATAGTATTTATGCCATTTTTGATATCTATAATAATGCTATTACTAAAGCATTTTGTAATATTAATAATACGATTATTTTATATAAATATGACTCTACACTTCAATTTATTGTACTTGACGCGTTGCTGAATAAAGTGATGCAAGAAAACATAGATACAGTAACCTACACAGCAGATTACTTTAATTATGTAGCTATAAAGTACAATATTCATATTTTAGATACCAATCGTTATTGTGTTCTAAAATCTATTTGGCAAGATACCATATCTGGATGTTATCCAAATTCAGATAATATACTTCACAGCCTTTTCTCTAAAAATAATTTAGTTTCTTCTATAAAGAATAATATTGGTATAGATTTTCTTAATGTTTATCCAAATCCAAACAATGGAAGTTTCAGCATCGATTTTTCTTCAAAAGGAAATTATCCAATTACTCTTATTTTATTTGATGTGACAGGTAAAATTATATATACTAAAACCTTACAACACCATAATCAATCATTATTACAAATCTCAGATAATATATTACCAAGCGGTCTGTATAATATACAAATCAGAAGTGCTAATGATGTATGGAATAAGAAAATATTGATTCAAGGACCTTAATCGTTATCTTATTTAACACATTATAGAAAACCTATCAATTAATTTACACGTTTTTTGTAACTTTATAATGTGAAAAAGATTGAATTAGAAATTATTAATATTACACAAGGTTTTACGCATCACCATTCTTATGCAGTCGTGTTAGGCGAAATTAAAGGCAAACGAAGGCTGCCTATTGTAATTGGAGGAACTGAAGCGCAAGCAATTGCAATTGCATTGGAAAATATGCCGCCGGCAAGACCATTGACACATGATTTGTTTAAAACAGTAATGGATACATTTCATGTTACGCTTAGTGAAATAATAATTACCAATCTTATGGACGGCGTTTTCTATTCCAAATTAATTTGCATATTTAATGGCGAAGAATATGAAATCGACTCAAGAACATCAGATGCAATTGCCTTAGCAATCAGATTTAATTGCCCAATTTATATTTATGGAAATATCCTAGATAATTCTGGATTAATCTTGATGGAAGAAACAAATCCTGAAATTGATGAAATAGAAGATGTTATTTTAGATGCCGTATCTAGTGTCTCAGAAAAAGATAAAACAGATTACACAATTTACACCTATAAAGAATTATCGAAGATGCTTGATGAAGCATTAGCAAATGAAAATTATGAGAAAGCAGCAACAATACGCGATGAATTAAATAAACGCGAGAAACAATAAAAAAATGGCTGCTTAGGCAGCCATTTTCTTTTTCGTAGGGTATTTATGTTTGTTAAATTAAAGTTATGACAAACATTTTATTGTTGTATTGATTAATATCAATATTTTTTATAAAATCTAAAAAAAATGAAATATCTGAAAATTGCAAGATTTATTGGCGTTGCCATCATCATTACTGGAGTGGTTTTGTTATTTACCAATCCGAAAGCAGAAAACAACTTAATGTCTGGCTTTAAAACACCAATTATTGCCTTCGAATTTATTAACAGCAAAGAGGCTGTTCAGCAATATTTTACTGTTCAAAATCCAGAACAATATGAGCAACAAATGCTATTAGGCAATAAGATTGACTATTTATTTATGTGCTTATACAGTAGTTTTATTTTTTGCATTGCCATGTTTATCAAAAAAAGTACTTCTTCAAAGCTTATGAATATTGCAATACTTATGTCAGTGTTGATGTTGCTTGGCGATGCCTTAGAAAATAGCCAAATCCATCAATTAATTATAAAAAGAAACATCGACTTAAATGCTATTAATCCAATTGATAATTATGCTTTGTATGGTGTTCATTTGAGCTTATTACACATATTCACCTGGATAAAATGGAGTGCAATTGCTTGTTCGTTTGTAGTGTTTGCTACTTATTTTATAAAAGGAAACTTGTTTTATAAAACGATAGCAATGGCTGGTGTAAGCAGCTTTATTTTAGGAATTGCTGCCTTTGTAAATCCAGGATTTTCATGCGAACTTTTTTCTACAAATGTGTTGCTCGTTTTTGTGATGCTGATTGTATTTACATTCACCAACAATTTAAAATCAGAAATTGCTTAACAAATAAAAATAAATTTTCTTTTATTAGTCTTCTCTTCTTATTTCAATATGTGTTTTTTGCGCAATACGAATAGGCACATTTTCTACACGGCAGTTTGTTTTTTCCAAACCAAAATCTTCTTGTGTAGATAAACTAATAGATTTAAACCAATTGTAAGATTTTATCAAAAATTGTTCGAATGGATTAAGTTTATTATCGATTGACACTAAAGGATTCATGATTACATATTTAAAGTCTGCCGGATAGCCATGCTTACGCAATGAAGGATAATGGCTCATTAAATCAATCTCACCACGGCTTTCCATGTCTTCTACTATTTTTGTAAACATGACATGTACTTTATGCTCTACTTTAAAACCAAATTTTAGACGAATAAAAAAGCATTTTTTAGGAATAATTGTATCGACAGAATAGCTTGCGCCATAAGGCTCATTCGTAATATCAACATGAACTAACCAATACGTATCAGCACGTTTTGGTTTTTTTCGAAATATAGAATAAATGATATTTGAGTCGATATGTTTTTTGTCATTTGCATTACACATAAACACGAGGTTTGTTGCCTCTTTCGGAATTGTAGTGTCGTTTTGCAAATCTGTGATATCGTCTAAGAAGTCTTTAATTTCAACAAATTCGATATGTTTTTTACGTAATTTTTTTCCTTCGTTGTATAAATACATTAATACAAAAATCACAACTGCGATTAACACAGCAAACCAGCCACCATGCGAGAACTTACTTAAGTTGGCGACTAAATAGGTAAATTCTATCCAAACATACACTGCAATAAAACCATAAATAAAATATTTCGGTTTACGTTTTACATACATATAGTACACCAATAAGCTGGTGGTCATAATCATGTTTAATGAAATAGCAAGACCATACGCAGCTTCCATTTTTCCTGATTCTCTAAATATGAGCACTACAGCTACACAACCTACAAACAGCATCCAATTGATAAAAGGGAAATATATCTGACCTTGTACTATACTCGGATAAATAATTTTTTGATTGGGCCATAATTTTAATTTCATCGCTTCATTGATTAAAGTAAAACAGCCAGTGATTAAGGCTTGTGATGCAATGATAGTGGCCATAGTGGCAATGACAATTCCAATTTTTAAAAACCATTCTGGCATTACTGCATAAAACGGCGCAATATTATCATAGTCGAAATCCTTATGATTAATGATAAATGCTGCTTGTCCGAGATAGCTTAATACTAAAGCAATTTTCACGAAAGTCCAGCTTACTCTAATGTTTTGTTTACCGCAATGACCTAAGTCTGAATACAATGCTTCACCACCTGTACTACATAAAAATACGGCTCCTAAAAACCAAAATCCACCAGGATAATTCAACACCAAATTGATGGCATACATTGGATTGAGCGCTTTAATTACAGAAGGATTTTGAATAATTTGAAAAAAACCTAATGTTCCAATCATCGAAAACCACACAAACATGATTGGTCCAAATAAAGAGCCAATTCTATTAGTTCCAAACTGTTGTGCTAAAAATATACCAGCTAAAATGGTGATAACAATAGGCACAGTTTGAATTCCTGGATATAAGATTGTCAAACCTTCAACCGCAGACGAAATGGAAATTGGTGGTGTTATAAATCCATCTGCCATCAACGAAGCACATCCGATTAATGCAGGTATAATTGTCCATTTAGCCTTGTATCTTCTGACAATTGCATATAAAGCAAAAATTCCACCTTCACCTTTGTTGTCCGCATTTAAAGCCAAAATGACATATTTAATCGTAACAACAATAGTAAGTGTCCAAAATACACAAGAGACAGCTCCTAATACAAGGTCTTCTGTTATTTTATGGTTGCCGCCAGTTGCCATGTTCATCACAGCTTTGAGAACATATATTGGCGATGTTCCTATGTCACCAAAAATAATACCTAAGGATATCAAAACACCAGCTGCCGATAGTTTGTGTAATCCGTGAATTTGTTTTTCTGCCATTCTTATTGTTTTACAAAATGCAAAAGCGGTGCAAATTTAAACTAATTTGTGATTGTTTATTACTATTTTAACAGTTTTAAGCTAACAAAAAATGAGCATAGAAACTTATACTTGTGCATATCTAATCACCATTAATGCCATCAGTTTTATAGCTTATGCCTTAGATAAACTTTTTGCCATGACTAAATCACAAAGGATTTCAGAACGAGCGCTTCTAATACTCGCGCTGGTAGGTGGTTTTGTAGGTGCTTGTATGTCGATGATTATCTTCAGACATAAAATAAAAGACATTACTTTCTTGCCCTATTTACTATTGATTTCTTTAAGTTGGATTATCGGAATTATTGTATTTTTATCGAGATATTTTTAGAATAGAAAAATTATTAAAATGAGTGATAACAAAATAAAGTGTCCAAACTGTAATACATCAATAGATATTGACGTTGTGCTCAACCAACAAGCAGAAGATAAATATAAAAAAGCATTTGATGAAAAACTCCAATTAGCAAATGTTGAATTTGTAAAACAAAAGGAAGCATTAGCCTTACAGCAAAAAGATTTTGAAGATAAGAAAGCAAAAGAAAATGAGCTTTTTC
>JADLER010000115.1 GCA_020846025.1 Bacteroidia bacterium
ACATTGGTTGTTTTCGTGGTATCCGTCACCGTAATGGTTTACCAGTACGTGGGCAACGTACAAAAACGAATGCACGTACTCGTAAAGGAAAACGTAAGACAATAGCAAACAAGAAAAAAGTTACTAAGTAATTCATAAAACATTAAGCATTAAAAGAAATGGCTAAACAACAATCGGCAGTAGCAGCTGCAAAAGCTAATGCTAAAAAAAGAGTGGTAAAAGTGGAAGCAGTTGGCGAAGCGCATATCAACGCTACTTTTAACAACATTATTATTTCATTAACAAACACCGCTGGACAAGTAATCTCTTGGTCTAGTGCTGGTAAAATGGGTTTCCGTGGTTCTAAAAAGAATACGCCTTATGCTGCTCAATTAGCAGCTGCTGACTGTTCTAAAGTAGCATCAGACTTAGGATTACGTAAAGCAAAAGTATATGTAAAAGGTCCGGGTGCAGGAAGAGAATCTGCTATCAGAACAATTGCAACTTCAGGTATCGAAATTACTGAAATAGTGGATATTACTCCTATACCGCACAACGGATGCCGTCCTCCAAAACGTCGTCGTTGCTAAGATGCCCTACTCTACTAAGGCGATTAAAATAAAGTAGAAAAAACATTAACAAAAAGAAATTAAAACAAAATGGCAAGATATACAGGTCCTAAATCTAAAATTGCAAGAAAATTCAGAGAGCCAATCTTTGGCCCTGATAAAGCATTAGAAAAAAAGAACTATCCTCCAGGACAACATGGTGCTGGTAAAAAACGTGCTAAACAATCAGAGTACGCAATTCAGTTACAAGAAAAACAAAAAGCTAAATATACTTATGGTATTTTAGAAAGACAGTTTGCTAAAACATTTGACCGCGCTTCTCGTGCACACGGAATTACTGGTGAGGTTTTATTACAATTAATCGAATCTCGTTTAGATAACGTGGTTTACCGTTTAGGAATTGCTCCTTCACGTCGTGCAGCTCGTCAATTAGTATCGCATGCTCACATTACCGTAAACTCTAATGTTGTAAACATTCCTTCTTATACATTAAAGGCAGGTGATGTTGTTGCAGTTCGCGAAAAATCTCAATCATTAGAAGCTATTACAAACTCTGTAGCAGGTGCAGTAAACAAATACTCTTGGTTAGATTTTGATAAAACAACTTTCTCTGGTAAGTTTATTTCAGTTCCTGAGCGTTCTCAAATCCCTGAAAACATTAAGGAACAACTTATCGTCGAGTTGTACTCTAAATAATCATAAATAATATTATTTTTTAACCTATATAACTTAATAAAATGGCAATATTAAATTTCGTAAAACCTGATAAGGTTGTTATGATTAACTCTACCGAAACAGAAGGACAATTTGAATTCCGTCCTTTAGAACCTGGTTTTGGTATCACTATAGGTAACTCATTACGTCGTATCTTATTATCTTCATTAGAAGGTCATGCTATTACTAGTGTGAAAATTGAAGGTGTAGATCATGAGTTTTCAACTATTAAAGGAGTTGTTGAAGATGTTACAGAAATTATCTTAAACTTAAAACAAGTGCGTTTTAAGAAACAATTAGATAATCATGATGTAGAAAAAATTGTAGTTCACTTTGCAGGAAACGAGAAATTTACAGCTGGTGATATTGGAAAATTTGCTAACGGTTTCCAAGTGTTAAACCCAGATTTAGTAATTTTCAATTGCGAATCAAACGTTAAATTAAAAATTGAGTTAACAGTTGATAAAGGTCGTGGATATATTCCAGCAGAAGAAAATAAAACTAATTCTGCTCCTCAAGGTACTATCTTTATTGATTCTATCTACACCCCAATCAAAAATGTAAAATACACTATTGAAAACTATCGTGTAGAGCAAAAAACAGATTACGAAAAATTAATAGTAGACATTGTATCTGATGGTTCAATTCATCCAAAAGAAGCTTTAAAAGAAGCTGCTAAAATATTAATTCATCATTTCATGTTATTCTCTGATGAGCGTATTACTTTAGACTCAGAAGAGAAAAAATCTGAAGAAGAATTTGATGAAACATCATTACACATGCGCCAATTATTAAAAACTAAATTGGTAGATATGGATTTATCAGTTCGTGCATTAAATTGCTTGAAAGCAGCTGATGTTGAAACATTAGGAGAGCTTGTAGCATTCAACAAGAACGACCTTTTAAAATTCCGTAACTTCGGTAAAAAATCATTAACTGAATTAGAAGATTTAGTTTCTACTAAAGGCTTACAATTTGGAATGAACGTAGCAAAATATAAATTAGATAAAGACTAAAAAAATTAATTAAATAAGTTAAAAATTAAAATCTAAATAAAACCTTTAAATATTAATTTTTGAAATAAAAGCTTATACACCATGAGACACGGAGATAAAATAAATAACTTAGGAAGAACAGCTTCACACCGTAAAGCTTTAATGAGTAATATGGCATGTTCTTTACTTGAACACAAACGTATTTTCACTACATTAGCTAAAGCAAAGGCATTAAGAACTTATGTAGAGCCAATCATCACAAAATCTAAAGAAGATACCACGCACAGTCGCAGAACAGTATTTGCTTCATTAAGAAACAAAGAAGTTGTAGGTATCTTATTTAAAGATATTGCAACTAAAGTAGCAGACAGAAAAGGTGGTTACACTCGTATAATAAAAACTGGAAACAGACAAGGTGATGCTGCTGAAATGGCTATGATCGAGTTAGTAGATTTTAATGAAATTTACTCTAATGGAAAAGTAGCTAAAACTGAAAAACCTAAAACACGTCGTAGCCGCGCTAAAAAAGCAACAGGTGGTAAAGACGAAAATACTGAATCTACTTCAGCAGAATAATAAAATACTATACTCAAAAATTAAATCCCTGCCCTACTCTATACGGCAGGGATTTTTTTATGTTAGTTTTAGCAAAAACACTTACATTTACCTAAGCAATAAAGTAAATTGAATTTACCTTTTTTCATAGCCAAACGATATTTAGTATCCAAGAAATCTAATAATGCCATAAATATCATTTCATGGATAAGTATTATTGCCATTACAATTACTACTGCAGCCCTTGTTATTATTCTGTCGGCAATGAATGGATTAACCTCTATTGTTGCCGATTTATACCATGCTATTGAACCTGATTTAAAGATAACGGCCATTCATTCTAAATACATTTACCCCGATAGTGTAATACAACAACTAAAAAACATACCCAATATTCAACTCATATCAAAATCTATTGAAGAAAATGCCTTAGTGAAGTTAGATGATAAACAAGCAATAGTTACAATTAAAGGAGTAGATGAACAATTTAAACAAATTACGCATTTTGATACCGTTGTAACACAAGGCGTGTATAGGTTTACATATAATAATCAATCTTATGGTGTGTTTGGTAGAGGAATAGCCAGTAATTTAGGATTAAATGTTAACGATTTTATATCCCCCATTTCCATATATGCACCAAAAAGAGGAAAAATAGATGGCTTAAATCCTGAAGATGCTTTTAATAAAATTAATATCAGCCCTGCTGGAATATTTTCATTAAATGACGATTTTGATTTTAAATATACTTTAATCGGTTTAGAAGCTGCTCAGAATTTATTTGAATGCCCTAACCAAGTTACATCAATAGAACTTAAATTGAGTAACCAATCGGAGTTAAAACACACTCAAAAAGAAATACAAAACGTACTAGGTGAAAAATATTTAATAAAGAATCGTTATCAAATAAATGATGTACTTTTTAAAACCTTGGAAACAGAGAAACTTTGGACATTTTTAATTCTAGCCTTTATATTGCTTATTGCCACATTTAATATTATTGGGGCACTTACCATGTTAATTATTGAAAAGAAAAAAGACATAAAAACATTGTATCACTTGGGTGCTGATCAAAAATTTATACGAATTATTTTTATGCTCGAAGGCTTGCTTATTACTACTATTGGAGCAATTATAGGTTTAATGATTGGGTTAGGAATTTGTTTATTGCAGCAACACTTTCATTTAATAAAATTTGACGAGCAATCCATAATATCATATTACCCAATACAATTAGAAATAAAAGATTTTTTATGGATACTTACCGTTGTATTAGGCATTGGATTTTTAACTGCACTATATCCCGTAAGAGTATTTACCCAACATGATTTAGTTCATCAGCAAGATGCTGATTAAATTTTCCTCAACTGCTCTTTGTCCATTTCATTCACTAGTCTCACGCCATCTTCATGTAAAGTTATCTTCCGTTGGCGATATAAAATACCTAATGATTTTTTGAAAGTAGATTTGCTCATATCAAATCTTCGCTCTATTAAATCTGGTGAGCTTTTATCAGTAAGTTCTAAATAACCATTATGATTAATTAAGTAATCTAAAATTTTTTCGGTTGAAGACAACACGTGCTTAAACCCTGGTTTTTGTAAACTTAAATCAATTAGATTATTTTCTCTAATAAGTTTTACATAACCCTTCACAATATCACCAATTTTAATGTCTGTAAAAATATCGTTATGATAAATTAATCCTTTATGTAATCCATTAATAACGCATGTAAATCCTAAATTAGTTTCATTGTAAACTAATAAATCTACTTCTTCTCCCTGCTTAATCGTTAATTCTTGATTACTAATAAATTTATTAATTTTTCCAGAAGCAACAATTCGTTGAGTTATTTCATCTACATAAACAAAAACTACATAACCATGACCTTCGAGCATTTTTTGTTTTTGCTCTTTAAACGGAACAAACAAATCTTTCTCTAAACCCCAATCTAAAAATGCACCAACCTTATTTACTTCAGAAACAAATAAAAAAGCAAATTGATTTACCTCCACAAATGGTTTTAATGTAGTAGCAATTAATCTATCTTCGGAATCTTTATAAATAAAAACCTCTATATCATCTCCAACTTTAAATTTTTTTTCAATATATTTATTAGGCAATAACACAACATTTTCATCATCCGCTCCCAAAAACATACCTGGCGCAGTTTGACGAATTATTCTTAATTTATTGTACTTACCTATTTCTATCATCTCTAAAGAAATTAGGGATCAAAGGTACATTTTTAAATTAAAAATAAGTTATCTAATTTTTTTAGTTCAACTAAAGTATATATTCACTCAATGGAAAGGTGTTTTAACTCGATAAGACTGTGAAAATTTGCTAAAATTGGAATATCTATGTAAATTTAATGACATCTAATACTTATGTTAAACATTCATTATGAAGAAATTAATATATTTTTTAAGCCTTTTAGTTTTTAGTTTTTTAAATTCAATTGCGCAAATAACAACATCTGTTAATCCTACCATAGCACAACTTCAATCTGCACTTCAAGGAAATGGAGTGGTTGTAACTGGTGTTACGCTTACATGTCCTAACAATGCCTATGCTTTATTTGGCAATGGTGCAGGAGTGTTTGGGGGTACAACACTAAATTCAGGTATATTATTAACAACTGGTACTGCTACCAATGTAGCTGGTCCAGCCGTTAATACCACAGGTGCTGATTTAAGTTACGATTCTGGCGCACCAGGTTCAGCCTTAGGTAATAGTTTAGCTGGTGGAACTACTTATGATGGATGCTCTATCAATTTTTTAATAACACCTTCTTGTACAACGCTTAGTATTAGTTACGTATTTGCCTCTGAAGAATACCCAGAATTCGTAGGAGGTTCATATAACGATGTATTTGGTTTTATGATTACTGGGCCAAATCCACTAGGGCCAGCTTATAATAATACTAACTTAGCTATGATACCTGGAACATCAACTCCTGTATCTATTAACAATGTGAATGCTAATACCAACTCTTCTTACTATGTATCAGCACCACCTAATATTTTATACGATGGTATGACAACTATACTTACTGCCTCTGCAGCAGTTACACCTTGCCAAGTATATACAATGACCATTGGGGTTTGGGATGATGGAGATGGTGCTTTTGATTCGGGGGTTTTCTTAGATGTAAATGGATTATCCTGTGTTAATGCACCAACAATTACAGCCACTGCTTCTCCTACTACTATTTGTGCAGGGCAAACCGTTACCCTCACAGCAGGTGGAGGAATAGCATCTGGTACATATACGTGGGCAGCACCTCCAACAGGTGGACTAGCTTCTAACTCAGGTACAATAGTAACTGCTAACCCTACAAGCACTACAACGTATTCATTGATGTATTCAGATATTAATTCGTGTCCTGGTACTTATGTAACTGAATTAGTAACAGTAAACATTACAGGTTCAACAACAGCCATTACTCCATCATTATCCTCTATATGTGTTGGGCAAAGTCAAGTTTTAACTGCTAGTGGAAGTGGGCCTTACGCTTGGACAGCAAGCAGTGGACCTAATCCTCCCGCCGCAGCTAGTGTTACCGTTTCTCCTACAACTTCAACGACTTATACTGTACTTACTGGAACTGGTTCTTGTACATCAACCGCTGTAGCAACTGTGTCCGTTACTACTTCGCCATCAATAAGTATTACACCTTCCTTATCTACTATCTGTGCAGGTCAAAGCCAAGTTCTTACATCTAGTGGTTCAGGGCCATTTACGTGGACAGCAAGTAGTGGAGCTAATCCACCTGCAGTAGCTACCGTAACTGTTTCTCCTAGTTCAACCACTACTTATACGGTTCTTTCAGGAACAGGTACATGTACGTCTACAGCTGTTGCTACAGTTTCTATTTCAACAACTCCTTCTATATCAATTACCCCATCACTTTCAACTATCTGTTCAGGACAAAGTCAAGTTCTTACATCTAATGGGGCAGGCCCATATACGTGGACAGCAAGTAGTGGTGCTAATCCACCTGCAGCAGCTACTGTAACTGTCTCTCCTAGTTCAACTACTAATTATACAGTTCTTTCAGGTACAGGAGCATGTACTGCTCAAGCTGTAGCCACAGTATCTGTAAGTGCTAACCCTTCAATAAATATTACACCTTCTAATACTACAATTTGTGTAGGAGACAACGTAACATTAACCTCAACAGGTTCTGGCCCATTTACATGGACAGCTAGCAGTGGTGCTAATCCGCCATCTGCTGCAACGGTAACTGTTTCACCTAGCGTATCAACAACTTATACTGTTTTATCAGGTACAGGTACATGTACATCTACAGCTGTAGCAACAGTATCAATTTCGCCTGTTGGAACCATTAGTATAACACCTCCTTCAACTATTATTTGTAGTGGTAAAACAACAACTTTAACTGTAAATGGAAGCACAGGACCTTTCTCATGGACTGCTAATACAGGTACAAATCCAGTGAACTTAGGCACCGTAACAGTAGCGCCTTTTACAACTACAACTTATACTGTAATAGCAGGCACGGGTGCATGTACTACTCAAGCTGTTGTTACAGTTAGTGTTTCATTACCTATTTCAGTAACTGCAACTCCTGCTAGCACTTCGATATGTAATGGTTCATCAACAACAATAACCGCTAGTGGTGCAACATCATACACATGGGCACCTGGAATGGTAACTGGATCTACGCTTACTGTTAATCCAACATCAACAACTACTTATTCTGTACTTGGTACAGATGGAGTTTGTTCAAACACAACCACAGCTACAATAAATGTAACCAGCCTTACTACTACAGTGAGTTCAAGTTCTACATATTATTGTATTGGTTCTCCAACTGTATCATTAACAGGTAGCGGCGCAACAAATTATACATGGTCTCCAAATGCTGGTCTTAGTTCAACATCCGGTGCAGTTGTAAATGCAACCCCTACTATTACTACCACCTACACTATGGTTGGTGAAATAAATGGTTGTACAGATACTAAAACTGTAACTATAACCGTTCCACCGATTAGTTCGTTAACTGCAGTTACTTCTAACTCTGTCATATGTGCTGGAAGCACAAGTCCTAGTTTATCATCAACTGGGGCCACTACTTATACTTGGATGCCAGGAAGTATGTCTGGTGGAACAGTTATAGTATCGCCAGCTGCTACTACTAATTACACCGTTTATGGTCAAACAGCACAAGGTTGTATTGCATATCCTGCAGTTGTTACTGTGTCTGTATTACCTTCTGTAGTACCTCAAATAACTGCATCAAGTCCTCAAGCATGTGTATCACAAACTATTAGTTTAGCTGTAACGCCTGTGAGCGGTAATACATACACGTGGCAACCAACTACCCAAATTAGTGGTGCAACAAATACAAGCTCAGTAATTGCTAGTCCAAACGCCTCTACAAATGTAATTTATACAGTTACAGCATCTAACGGTGTGTGCACTGGCTCAGATACTATATTAATTAATGTTCTTACCCCACCTTCAAATACTAGCTTTACAGCCATAAATAATAACACTATTTGTGTAGGAGGTTGTGTAACGTTTAGCGCAACAACTTCAGGTACTCAACCAATATCATTTAATTGGTATTACGAAAGTGGCGTTGGTACATCATCTGTAGGTATACACCCAGAAGCTTGTTATCCTTCAGCTGGAACTTTCTCTGTAATGGCTGTTGCCTATAATGCCTGTGGCTCAGATACTGTTGTAAACTCTAATTTTGTAAATGTGTTTGATTACCCATTACCATTGTCATCTAATGATACAACTATTAATATCGGAGATAATGCTACTATATGGTCTTCTGGGGGGCTTACATATCAATGGAGTCCAAATAATGGTACAATTGCATGTGCCACTTGTTCGACAACTATAGTAAATCCAACAGTAACTACACAATACGTTGTAACAGTTTCTAATTCTCCATACTGTAAGGTACAAGACACTGTTAATGTGATTGTAGATGTGAATTGTGGCGACTTTTTTGTACCAAATGTATTTTCACCTAACGATGATGGATTAAATGATTTAATTAATGTTCATGGTCGTTGTATTCAATCTTTCGTTCTTCAAATCTTTAACCGTTGGGGAGAAAAAGTATTTGAAACCTCATCTTTATCTGAAAGTTGGGATGGTACCTGGAGAGGAAAAAAATTAGATACTGGTGTGTTCGTTTATAAAGCAGAAGGGACATCTATTGACGGACAAACATTTAAATTTAAAGGAAATATCACATTATTACGATAACGCCATACATAGCAAAATAGAAACTACACATGAAAAAATTATTACTAACAAGTGTTATTTTGCTCCCTTTCTTATCAAAGGGACAAGACATCCATTTTTCGCAGTTTAATGAAACACCTGTTTTATTAAATCCAGCAATGAGTTGTACATCTTTTGATACCCGAATTATTGCAAATTATAAAAACCAATGGGCAAGTGTTACTAGTCCCTTTCAAACTTATGGTATAAGTATTGAACAAGCACTCAAACATTTAAAATTAAAAAAAGCCTATACAGGTATGTCGCTTAGTATTTATAAAGATAAAGCAGGTGATGCCAACATGGGTTCTATACTTGTAAACTTAGGTTTTAATGCCGTAGTGAAAGTAAGCCAATATGGAAAATTATCCTCTGGTATTGGTGGCGGATTTAATTATAGAACTATTGATCCTTCAAAATTACAATGGGAGAGCCAATACAATGGTTCAGTTTATGATGCTTCAATTGCATCTGGTGAAAAAACACCAATAAGTTCATTTGTTCAAGGAGATTTAGTGGCAGGTATGGTATATCATTATGCAAAAAGTGAGAGATACATAAGTGCACAAGATGGAACAAAATGTGATATTGGTGTTTCTGCCTTTCATTTTACAATTCCAAAAAATTCGTATATGTTATCAGGCGATAAACTCTATACCAAATTCATAGCTCATGCTAATTTTGATATTGGAATTCAAAATACATCTATTGCTTTAGTTCCAAGCATCTTATATATGCGACAAGGTCCATCACAAGAGATAAATGGAGGCTGTTTATTTAAATATATTATTCGTGACCAATCAGTTTATACAGGAATTGTAAAAGCTTGTGCCATCTCTTTAGGTGCTTATTATAGGGTTGGAGATGCTGTTATTCCAACTATGTTATTTCAATATGACAAATATGCTTTTGGCGTAAGTTATGATGTAAACACTTCTCAATTAACGGGAGCATCAAAAACTAAAGGTGGAATTGAGTTTAGTTTAAAGTTTAATACTAGCCCTGGTTATGGTAAAGCATTAGGTGGAAGTTTCAATCGTCCAACTTATAAATAATTAAAGCATGATGATAAAAAAATCTCTTTTATTTGTTCTTTTATGTGTAGCGTTTGTAGCATTTAATACATCTGCGCAATCCGATTGTAATAATTTAGCTCCATTTTGTGCTGGTTCAAGTGGGACAACTTTTCCAGCAGGTGTAAATAATGGTAGTGCTGCTGCAGGACCTGATTACGGCTGTTTAGCAGCCCAGCCCAATCCTGCATGGTATTATTTTCAAGTTTCTTCAAGTGGGAATATTACAATTGGTATTAGTGGCACAGGTGGAAATGATGTAGATTTTATTTGCTGGGGACCTTTTTCCTCTCCAACTGGAAATTGCGGAAATTTAACTGCTGCCAATACAGTGGATTGCAGTTTCTCTGCAAGCCCCACTGAAACGTGTACTATTAATAATGCCATAACAGGTCAATATTATATCTTATTATTAACCAATTATTCCAATCTTCCTCAAAATATCAACTTTAATCAATCAGGAGGATCAGGCTCTACCAATTGTAATTTAATAGCGCCTGTAACTAGTGCCACTGTGTGTAGTGGCCAGCCTGCTACTATCTATGCTAATACTAATTTAAATAATCCTACATTTAGTTGGGCACCCGGAGGGCAAACTACGCAAACTATTACTGTAACACCTGGTACAACTACTATATATACCTTTACAGTTAATGGAAAGAATTCAGCAGGAACTGCTACTAGTGTAGTAGGAACAGGAACAGTAACTATAGCACCTGCTCCTACTGTAGCTATTACACCTTCTTTAAGTTCTGTTTGTATTGGTCAATCTCAAGTATTAACAGCTAGTGGTAGTGGTCCATTTACTTGGACTGCAAGTAGTGGCGCTAATCCACCAGCAACAGGAGTTGTTACTGTAACTCCTAGTTCAACAACTACTTATACAGTAATCTCTGGAACAGGAACTTGTACTTCTTCTGCAGTAGCTACTGTTTCCATTACAAGTTCTCCTAGTATCAGTATTACACCATCTTTAAGTTCGGTTTGTGCTGGGCAAAGTCAAGTACTTAGCTCAAGTGGAGCTGGGCCTTTTACCTGGACTGCAAGTAGTGGAGTCAATCCACCAGCTGTAGCTACGGTTACAGTTACACCAAGTACCACAACAACTTATACCGTATTATCAGGAACAGGCTCTTGTACTGCACAGGCTGTAGCTACTGTTTCTATTACTTTAACTCCATCAATTAGTATTACACCATCATTGTCTTCAATATGTTCAGGTCAAAGTCAAATACTTAGTTCAAGTGGTTCTGGTCCATTTACATGGATAGCAAGTAGTGGAACAAATCCACCTGCCGCAGCATCGATTACTGTTACACCAAGTACCACTACCACCTATACCGTATTATCTGGTACTGGTGCATGTACAGCTCAAGCTGTAGCCACGGTTTCTATTACAAATATGGCAAGTGTAACCATTACACCTTCTCTTTCTGCAGTTTGTCCTGGACAATCCCATACATTAACTGCTAGTGGCGCAGGGCCTTTTACCTGGACTTCAAGTAGTGGAGCATCTTTACCATCTAGTAATAGCATTAGTGTTTCTCAAAGTGTTACAACTACATATACTGTCATAGCTGGAGTAAGTACTTGTACCGCACAAGCTGTAGCTACAGTAACTATCTCATCCATTTCAATTAGTTTGTCTGCCTCTTCTCCTACCTATTGCCTTGGAGGTTCAGCTGTAAACTTAACAGGTAATGGAGCAACTAATTATACATGGGCACCAACAACAGGGTTAAGTTCATCTTCCGGAATTTCAGTAAGTGCTACACCAACAATTACAACCACATATACAGTTGTTGGAGAATCAAATGGTTGTGTAGATACTAAAACCATTAGTGTTTCTGTTCTACCTATACCTTCTATTAACGCAACAGCCTCTCCTACTGTTATTTGTGCAGGCGGAGCAGGTACAAATTTAAACGCAACAGGCGCAGCAACTTACACATGGTCTCCCACATCACAAACTGGAGCAACTATTCCAGTAAATCCAAGTTCAAGCAGTAGTTATACTGTGGTTGGACAAACTTCACAAGGTTGCTTAACTAACTCAGCCTCTATTTCTGTTTCAGTTGCTCCACAAGTTAATCCAAATATTTCAACCTCATCACCTGTTGCTTGTATTTCCCAATCAATAAACTTATCAGTTGCTGCTGTATCTGGAGACACTTATACTTGGACGCCTACAACTCAAATAAGTGGATTAAACAATACTAATAGTATAACAGCAACACCAAACACTTCTGCAAATGTAATTTATTCTGTAACTGTATCTAACGGTGTGTGTACTAGCTCTGATACTATCTTAATTAAAATATTAACGCCTCCTTCAAATAATCAATTCACTGCCTTAAACAATAATACTATTTGTGTAGGAGGTTGTGTAACATATAGTGCTACAACAAGTGGCTCCCAGCCTATGAATTATAATTGGTACTATGAAGGAGGTATTGGAACATCGTCTGTAGGCACCCAGAAGCATGCTACCCATCTGCTGGTACTTTCTCGGTTATGTCGGTAGCATATAATGCTTGTGGTTCAGATACCACTGTAAACACCAATTTTGTAACAGTGTATGATTATCCATTACCATTATCATCAAATGATACCACTATTAATATCGGAGATAATGCTACTATCTGGTCTTCAGGTGGCATGACCTATCAGTGGAGTCCAAATAATGGTACAATTGCATGTGCCACTTGTTCGGCAAGTATAGTAAATCCAACGGTAACAACACAATATATTGTAACGGTATCTAATTCCCCATACTGCAAAGTACAAGATACTGTAAACGTAATTGTAGATATAAACTGTGGTGACTTTTTTGTACCAAATGTATTTTCACCTAACGATGATGGATTAAATGATTTTATTAATGTACACGGGCGTTGTATTCAATCTTTCGTACTTCAAATCTTTAACCGTTGGGGAGAAAAAGTTTTTGAAACTTCCTCAATGTCTGAAAGTTGGGATGGAACATGGAGAGGTAAAAAATTAGATACAGGGGTTTTTGTATATAGTGCAGAAGGTACCTCTATAGATGGACAAAACTTTAAATTTAAAGGAAATATTACTCTTTTAAGGTAATTCAATCAAATAATTAAGTATTTAATTTCATTAAGAGCATCTAATTAGTTAAATTTAATTGAACTTTTTCTACTTTAGAAACTCCATTAGAAAATATATGTACTAAATAAATACCTTTGGGTACATTTACCTCAATGGCTTGCGTTGGTAATAGTTGAATTTTTTCATGAAACACTTCTTTGCCTAACAAATCATAGAGTTTTACTACAGCTTCATTGTGAATCAATTTAGAATCAATCATTATTCTATTTTCAAAAGTAAAAATGTTTATCAAATCTTTATTTTCAAATTCGGAAACATTGGAAACCACCATTGTATCACACTGGCATTGTAAGTTTGTAATTTGTTCACTAAAGAAATCGGCAGCAGGTCTTATTTGTGTGTTATAAAAATCATGAGAAGTAGCCCCATTAGTTAACACCAAATTTGAGTTAAGTACATAACCTTGGTTTAATGCTCTATTCATAATGGCATTTTGACCATACATCTTAGGCTCAGTAAAACAAGCTGGAGCCGAACTATCTGCAGGTATATTGGGATCATTTGTACTATGATAAATGAAAATTGGAGCATCACCTGTTTTTATATAACTTAAATCTCGAATTCCAGAATTAAATATGGCTACGCCTTTTATTTCCGTATTATATCCATTAGTTAATGATCCTGTACAAACACCTAAATCTCCTCTTGGGATACTCACCGTTGGATTTAGTGGAGTTCCAAAAAAATTAGTATAATCTGCTGATGAAATTGAAAAAGTTTGTAAAGGTTTTTCGGTTTGAGAAAGGAAGGTTGTAGAAGTAGCAACTAACCCCCCCGCACTAAATCCAGCCAAAAAACATAAATTCACACAACTACTGTCCATATAATTTCTTGCCTTCACAAATTTTATAGCATCATTAGCATCTTGAACCACACGAAACACTGAACGTACTCCCTCACAAGTGTCGTAAGGTTGAGCAAACCCAAAGGGTAATAGTACAGAATTACTGCATACCGCAGGAACTGATTCAAGATAAGGATAATGCCAGAATTTATAATCAACAGAGGCTAATAAGAACCCTCTTTCCTTTACCATTACATCAACCATTCTTTTCACATGAAGTTGAGTATATTTATATGGCTCATTCATACCATGGAAATAAATAACAATCGGTCTCTGAGTATTATAATCTCCTACTGGCTTTATAATATCCATTTTCAAGTCTATTGTGTCATATTTTAAAGTAGAAACATTAAAATATTCAATGGTTTTATATACTAAATCCGTATCTTTTGATATAGAATAATTATTAGTAAGTGTATAAGAACAAGTCTGAGATTTTACAGATACAGTTAAAACTAGCAATAAAATGGAGCCAAATAGTTTTGAAAATTTCATTTAATTAATTTATTAATTCTATTTATTACGAAGATAATTAGAAAATATTTTTTCTTCTATTCCTATTTTCAAATTTAACATTACACAGTTGTTTTGCTTAATAAAGTAATGAAATATTGTACACTATATTGTAAGCGACTACCATACCAGCTAAACATTTCACCATCTACCAATATAATTTGAGCATTGGGTACTATATCCTGAAATTCTTTAATATGTTTCTCTTGAAATGGATATGGCTCAGAAGAAAGAAAAATAAATTCAGGATTTAAACCTCTTATTTCTTCGATTGACAATTCAGGATATCGAAGGTGTTCTTCTTGAAGTGCATTTTTTAACCCTAGACGAGACAATAGATCGCCAATAAATGTATTTTTTCCTGCTACCATATATGGATTTTTCCATATAAAATATAACACACTTTTATTAACTTGAGATAAATTCTCAAACGAACATTTAATATTTTGAGCAATCAACTGTGCCTTTTCTGCTTTATAAGTTAAATGACCAATCAATTCAATTGCTTCAATAGCATCGTTTAAATCATTAATATCAGTCATCCAAACATTAAACTGTTTACTTAATAGTTCAATTTGGGATTTTTCATTTTCTTCTTTATTACCAATAATTAAATCTGGATTTAAAGACTTGATTTTTTCAATATCCAATGCTTTAGTGCCCCCTACCCTAGTTACACTTTTAAACATTTCGGCTGGATGGATACAAAATTTAGTGATACCAACCAATTCGTTTTTTAATCCTAAATCCCACAATAACTCTGATTGAGAGGGTACCAAAGAAACAATCCGCTTAGGATAATTAGTTAATTTAATGGAATTATTTAATTGGTCAACAAAAAGCATATACAAAATTGATAATAATACTGCATATTTGCTACATAAAAATGAGTCCGAATCTTAAAGCACATTTATCATTGTTTATTGCACAAGTAATTTATGCTATTAATTACTCGATTGCCAAAGATTTAATGCCCACGTATATTAAGCCTTTAGGTTTAGTATTTATGCGAATTGCTGGAGCTACTATCTTATTTTGGCTATTTTCATTATTTACTAAGCCCGAGAAAGTAGAAACATCTGACTTTAAGAAATTACTGATACTAGCTATTTTTGGAGTAGCCGTAAATCAAGCTTTTTTTATTTATGGCTTAAGTTTAACAAAGCCCATTAACTCTGCCATTATTATGGTAAGTAATCCTATTGCTGTGATGTTATTTGCCATTTTAGTGTTTAAAGAACGTATTACCATTTTTAAACTATCAGGTTTATTTTTGGGAGTTATTGGCTCATTAGTGTTATTGCTGTTTAAAGCAAATGGCTCATTTTCAATTGGAAGTGAAACGATTGCTGGCGATTTAATGACATTGATAAATTCATTATCATGGGCAATATTTGTAGTAATGGTAAAGCCTTATATGCAAAAATACCAAACAGTAACCGTTATGAAATGGATATTTTTGTTTGGTTTTATCTATATTTTCCCGTTTGGTATTCAAGACCTTTTTGCAGTATCGTGGAATCAGTTACCATCGAGTGTTATATCTGCCATGGCATTTGTGGTAGTTGCCACCACATTTTTAGCCTATTTATTAAATACTTATGCATTAAAAGCTTTGAGTTCTGAAGTAGTAAGCATGTACATTTATCTTCAACCCTTTTTAGCCGCCTTAGTTGCTATTTATTTAGGAAAAGACCAATTAACTTCACTTAAATTTATTGCAGGTATTTTAATAATAAGTGGTGTATATCTGGCTGGTATAAAAACAAAAGATGCAAAAAAATTATAATATCTAAAGTTTAAGAACTATCTTAGGCAAAGTATTAAATTTCGTATTATGATACATATTTTATCTGAAAAAAACTCTATTTTCAATCAATACATTGCTGAATTAAGAGATACCGAAATTCAAAAAGACAGTATGAGGTTTCGTCGTAATTTAGAGCGTATGGGCGAGATAATGGCTTATGAACTTTCGAAAACATTAGAATACACAAGTAAGCAAACCAATACACCATTGGGTATTGCCGAAACCAAACATTTAAAGACAGAGCCTGTCATTGCCACTATTTTAAGAGCGGGTTTACCTATGCATATTGGAGTATTAAATTATTTTGACAAAGCTCAAAATGCTTTCATATCTGCCTATCGTAGATATCATAAAGATAATAGTTTTGATATTCATGTAGAATATGTGTCAAGTCCAAATCTAGATGATAAAATACTTATATTATGTGACCCAATGATTGCCACAGGAAATTCTATTGTCCTTTCGTATAAAGCCATTTTATCTAAGGGCACACCAAAACACGTTCATATTATTTCGGCAATAGGTAGTAAAGAAGGTATTGATTTTGTAAAACAACATATGCCTACTCAAAACTATACAATTTGGTGTGGCGCAGTAGATGAGGAATTAACTGCTCATTCTTATATTGTTCCTGGACTAGGCGATGCTGGTGATTTAGCTTTTGGAGAGAAAATTTAATCAACTTCACAATTAATTTATAATGGATAGTAATGAGATTTGGAAATTTATTTCCGCAGCATTGGCTTGTACCATTTCTTTATCAAAGATTGGTATTCCTGCTGTAATTGCTATTTATAAATCCAATTACTTTATGGCACTATTAAGTAGTTGTTGTGGTGCTGTATTTGGAACCATTGTATTTACCTATTTTTTTGCAGCTATAATTAAATGGTGGGAAAGGATCAAAGAATCATGGTTTGGAAAAAAACATCATAAGAAAAAAGTATTTACAAAATTTAATAGGCGTATTATAACTGTTAAACATCGCTTTGGTCTTACAGGAATTGCTATTATTACACCTGTTCTTTTATCCATTCCAATTGGTGCATTTTTAGCCGAACGTTTTTATAAAGACAAACAAAAAGTAATTATTTATTTAAGTATTTCGGGTATAGCTTGGTGTTTCATATTTTATTTCTCGTTTCTTTACTTTTATGATACTATTAAAACATGGTTCTAATAAAGAAACTACTTTGCGGGTAAAACCTTTGCTTTACTTTCACCAAAACCAATTCTTACCTTTCCATTATCACAATAGCCTCTTAATATCACTGTATCATTATCGTTTATAAACTTACGTTCTGTACCATCGTTCATTTTTACTGGCTTAGTGCCTCTCCAACTAAGTTCCATCATACTGCCATACTCTATGGGTTGAGGTCCACTAATTGTGCCGCTCGCCATCATATCTCCTACATTAATATTACATCCATTTACAGTATGATGTGCTAATTGTTGCTCCATAGTCCAATACATGTATTTGTAATTGCTTTTACATACAACAGTTTCAATATTATTTTCTGGAACAATTGCTACTTCTAATTTTATATCTACATTTTTATCGCCCGTGTATTCAAGATACGGTAATACTTTAGGCTCTTGTACATAACCTTTGGTTCTGTATGGTTCTAAGGCATCTAAAGTAACTATCCAAGGCGAAATAGTAGAAGCAAAATTTTTAGCTAAAAATGGCCCTAATGGTACATATTCCCATGTTTGAATATCACGAGCGCTCCAATCATTAAACAACACCATGCCAA